>JALHTS010000280.1 GCA_022865965.1 Ignavibacteriaceae bacterium | reverse complement strand
GGAACGATAAAAGCCTCTAGTGAAAGTGAAATTTGTGTTTTCTGTCATACGCCGCATAATAGCAGTCCTCAAAAACCATTGTGGAACAGAGAAGATCCGGCTTTAAGCTATACGCTTTATACAAGCACAACTTCAGATGCTACGATAGGACAACCTGATGGTTCATCTTTACTTTGTCTTTCTTGTCACGATGGAACAATTGCTTTAGGAAATGTCTTAAGCAGATCTACTCCAATTCTTATGACTGGTGGAATAACAACAATGCCATCGGGAAATTCGAATCTAACAAAAGATATTTCTGATGATCACCCAATATCTTTTGTATATAATTCAACATTGGTTACAATTGATGGTCAACTAAATAATCCGTCTTCACTTACCGGACCTGTTACACTTGAAAATCAAAAAATGCAATGTATTTCCTGCCACGATCCACACAAAAATATTTTTGATGATTTTTTGGCAGCAACGAATGAATATTCCGTATTATGTCAGTACTGCCATAATAGAACTTATTGGAGCTCAACAAGCCACAATTTATCGAATTCAATTTGGAATGGAAGTGGAACAGATCCATGGCCTCATACAGATTTTACTACAGTTTCACAAAATGCCTGCGGAAATTGCCACAATCCGCACAATGCAAACGGTAAAAAAAGATTAATGAATTATCAGCAGGAAGAAAATAATTGTTATAGCTGTCACAATGCTAATGTTGCTGTAAAGAATATTCAAACGCAATTCACAAAACTTTATAAGCACAATGTAGCTGGTTATTTGCAGATTCACGATCCTGAAGAGCCAAATATAGTACAGGTAAAACACGTTGAATGTGAAGATTGTCATAATCCTCATGCAAGTAATAATCAAACTGCCTCACCACCTGCGGTAAGCGGTTTTCTTCTGGGTGTTAAAGGAGTTAATACTAATGGTACTGAAGTAAATCCTTCACAATACGAGTATGAGGTTTGTTATCGTTGTCACGCCGATAGCCCTGATAAACCGGGCAGCCCTACAGTTCGTCAGATTGCACAAAACAATGTAAGGCTGGAATTTGACTTAAGTAATCCATCATTTCATCCGGTTGAGGGAGCAGGAGTAAATCCAAACGTGCCAAGTTTAATTTCGCCTTATACTGTAAGCAGTAAAATATATTGTAGTGATTGTCATGCAAGTGACGGAACCGGATCACCGAAAGGACCTCATGGTTCGATATTCCCACAAATTTTAAAAATGCAATACTTAAAAGCTGACAATACTCCAGAATCTGATGCTGCTTATGCTCTGTGTTATTCCTGCCATAACAGAAATACCATAATAAACAGTACCGGAAGCTTTGGTCAAAAAATTCATAGAAGGCACATAGTTACGAATAACACACCCTGTAATGTTTGTCATGATCCACATGGGATAAGCAGTTCTCAAGGAAATTCAACTAACAATACACATTTAATTAATTTCAATACAACTATTGTTAGCCCGGATTCATTAGGAATATTACGCTTTGAAGACACCGGTACTTTTCGTGGCAGATGTTATCTGATTTGTCACGGGCGAAATCATAGTCCAAGGTTTTATTAATAAAATGTAGGTGTAATTAATTATCAACACATATAATCAAAAGGAGAAACTATGAAAAATCAACTTCTTGTTCTGGCAATTATTATTATAGTTGGACCACTATCCTTTTCTCAGATCACGGGAACAGCACATGATTTTTCCGGTCAAGGCTGGGGTACAACTGAAATATGTCAACCCTGCCATACACCTCACAATGCTGATGCATCCATAGCAGATGCACCATTGTGGAACCATGAAACCACGACAACAGTTTTTACACTTTATACAAGCTCAACGATAGACGCAACGGTTGGGCAACCTGATGCATCATCAAAACTTTGTTTAAGCTGTCATGATGGCACCGTAGCTTTGGAAAACTTTGGTGGTACAACTACTGGTACCAATTTCATAAGCACTGGCGATCTTGGAACAACACTTACTGATGATCATCCAATTTCATTTACATATAATACCGCTCTTGCAACTGCAGACGGCGGCTTGTTTGATCCAGCAACTGGAACTACCGCTTTAGGCGGAACTATTGCCAACGACCTTTTAATTGGTGATAAACTTCAGTGTTCATCTTGTCATGATGTTCATAACGAGTATAATAATACAAGCCTGCTAAAAATTGACAATGATGCAAGTGCTCTTTGTTTAACCTGTCACGATAAATAATAGTAATAATTTTTAGAGAGCAGCTCATGCTGCTCTCTATGCTGGTATCAATATTAAATGAAAAAAATATTTTTAATAGTTTATTTAACCGGTTTGCTTTTTTTGACCGCATGCTCTGGTGGTAAAGAACTTTCTCAGAATGCAGAACCCGTATTTTATCCTTCACCACCCGATGAACCAAGAATTCAGTATTTAACATCATTCAGCAAATCAACAGATTTTAGTGGTGAGCAATCAGCAATTGTCAAATTTATAACCGGAGAAGAAGAACCGCTTCCTATTCTTAAGCCTTATGGTATTGCAGTAGGAGAAAAAAAAATTTATGTCTGTGATACACAGTTAGGTGGGTTAGAAGTTCTAGATATGCTGGATGGCTCATTTGCGTACTTTATTCCGGAAGGTCGGGGAAAATTAAAAAAACCTATTAATTGTTTTATTGACGACTTGGGTTTTTTATATGTTGCTGATACTGAAAGAGGTCAGGTGGTTATTTTCAGTAAGGAATTTGATTATGTGGGTGAAATTGGTGACAGCACAATATTAAAACCAACAGATGTATTTGTTACTGACGAACAAATATTTATAAATGATATCAGTAAGCATTCCGTAGATGTGTATGACAGATTTACCAGGAAGTATGTTAAAAGTATTCCATCTAAATCAGAAAAAAAGAATAAACTATTTTCTCCGACTAATATTTATGTTTTTAATGATAAAATTTATATAAGTGATCTGGGCGATTCAAAAGTAAAAGTATATGATT
>JALHTS010000279.1 GCA_022865965.1 Ignavibacteriaceae bacterium | reverse complement strand
TTCAGCAGGGTCTTTTACCGCGCTGCATTCCAGCTATGAATGGATTAGATATTTGCGGTGAAATGATTCCTGCAATGCAAGTGGGTGGTGATTACTATGACCTGATAAAGGTTTCCGATACTAAATTATTTGTTGCAGTAGGTGATGTTTCCGGAAAGGGATTAGCTGCATCCTTCTATATGACCAAAGTGCAAACGATGATACAGCTTGCATCATCCAGCAGCACTTCACCGAAAGATATTTTGGTTGAAGTGAACAGAAGAATGTATGAATCGATGGAAAGAAACTGGTTTGTTACTATGACTCTTGCTCTCTTCGATACTGAAAAACATACGGTAAAATTCTGCAGGGCAGGACATTTACCATTATTCAAAGCCTGGAACGGCTCCGTTGAATCGCTTAGAACTCAGGGCATAGGACTGGGACTTGAAAAGGGAATTATCTTTGAACAGACACTTCTTGAAGAAGAAATGCCTTTGCTTCCGGGTGAAATTTATGCTTTCTTTTCAGATGGAATTACCGAAGCGATGAATGAAAATAATGATTTATTCGGTGAAGAAAACCTGAAAGAGCTTTTGTTAAGAAAATCTGACCAGAGACCCGCACAGATTATGAATGAAGTATGGGAGTCATTAAAATCCTTCCGCAGAGACACTGACCCCAACGATGATATGACTATGGTTATAGTGAAAGTAAGCTAAAGTTTAATTAGACTTATTAAAATCCTTTCTTTATTTTTCAGTGCGCCTATTTTACAGGGTTCTGATCGCTATGACGATTACACTCCCTTTTACCTCTTTTCATTCCCTCGGGGGTGCCGAGTCGGTGGGTAAGGCAATAAGAATAAAATTATTGTATTAATAAAAACAACCAATATGCCAAATAATAACAACTCCAAATCTCTCGAATCCTGGATTTGGGATGCGGCTTGCGCCATTAGAGGCGCACAAGACGCACCTAAGTATAAAGACTTTATTCTACCTCTTATTTTTATCAAACGCCTATGTGATGTTTTTGATGATGAAGTTCAGCGTATAGCGGATAAACTTAATTCTAAAGAAAAAGCATTAAAGCTGATTGATAAAGACAGAAAGACCATTCGATTTTTTATTCCCTTAAAACCAGATGATATCAATGAACCCACCTGGTCAGTTATTAGAAAACTTTCAACAAAGATAGGCGAAGAGCTTACAAATAAACTCAGGGCTATTGCAAGAGAAAATCCACGTCTTCAGGGAATTATAGATCGTGTGGATTTTAATGCAACTACTCACGGACAAAGAGATATTGATGATGATAAGCTTAGCAACCTGATTGAAGAGATAAGCAAGAAGCGATTAGGACTTAAAGATGTTGAAGCAGATATAATTGGAAGAAGCTATGAGTATTTAATTAGAAAGTTTGCTGAAGGTGGTGGACAAAGCGCAGGTGAATTTTATACACCTAAAGAAGTAGGAATGATTATAGCTCGCATTCTTGATCCCGAACCCGGAATGGAAATCTATGATCCTTGTTGCGGTTCCGCAGGTTTGCTGATAAAATGTCAATTGACACTTCAGGGAAAAATGCACCTACGTTCTAAGAGTAAATATGCTCCGCTTCAATTAAACGGACAGGAATCAGAGTC
>JALHTS010000278.1 GCA_022865965.1 Ignavibacteriaceae bacterium | reverse complement strand
TCTAATTGTTAAGTTTATTTTTCTTGATAATGGATTTTTTATTTTATATGTTCTCCTCACGCATTAAGTCATTTAAATTTAATAAGAGGTTAAAATATGCCAACCTATGAATTCAAATGTAATAAATGTGAGAAAAAATTTTCCCTTCAGTTATCAATCTCAGATTATGAACGAAAAAAATCTTTTACTTGTCCTCATTGCAAAAGTAAAAGTGTGAAGCGAATATTTTCAGGTTTTACTGCCGTCACATCTAAAAAGAGCTAAGTGTAATAAAGAATTGGTGGGGGTAGCCCTGTAAAATAAATTCAGCGAGAAATAAAGATTGCTGAAAATTAATAACATCAAGGAGGATAGTATGGAACTACGTAAAAGAGCTTTGGGAATTGCATTGGGACTAGTTTGGGGACTTGCTATAATGCTGGCAACATGGTTTCTCTTATTAAGGAATGCTTCAGGAGAGCTTATTTCGAAACTTTCAACATTTTACTTTGGTTATTCATACTCTTGGGGCGGAGCTTTTGTAGGATTCTTATGGGGATTTGTTGATGGTTTTATCGCAGGCTTTTTGATTGCTTGGATATATAATTTGGTTAATAAAGCTATCAATAAACCGAAGACAACATAATTACTATAATTTACTTACTATTATCCCCTATCAATGAAAGCCTGCCTGACGGTAGGCAGGTTGGTAGGGGTTTTTTAATCCAGCTTATCCACAGCATTTCTCAAATTATCACTTCTAAGATGTGCAAAGATCTACGTTGTTTTTATATCAGCGTGTCAAAGTAGTTTGCTTCATAAATTGAAACTCCCTTTAGGACAAGCCAGAATATAATAGATGCAATTTCAAAATGGTCAATAATTGTAAGCATTAAGGAAGGATTTTTAATCTGAATTTGCAATTTGCAGAGCCAACTGCCGGAGTCGAACCGGCGACCTGCTCATTACGAATGAGCTGCTCTACCAACTGAGCTAAGTTGGCATGTGTAAAAGCAAACTATTGGAAAAATGTAAGTTGAATTATTATTAGTTAGTAATTTAAATAATTTTTAAAAGGTTAAGCTTGAGGCTAAGGTAATTTAATCCTCAGCCTCAGACTAATCCTTGACTTAAATGACTATCTTATTTTCTTTTTATGTCTGTTCTTTCTTAATCTTTTTTTTCTTTTGTGAGTCGACATTTTATGGCGTTTTCTTTTTTTACCGCAAGGCATTCGCTACTCCTTAATTAGAATAAATTAATTTAATGTGATTTTAATAATTCCTCTGCCCGCTTTGCAACATCGGACGCAGGATCAATTTCAATCGTTTTTTTAAACCATTCTTTCGATTCTTCAAGATTACCGGCACTTAAAGTAACAACACCCAAATTCAAATGACCAATCTGATGTTTTGGTGAATACTCTAGTGCTTTTAACATTTCTTTTTTTGCAGTTTCAAAATCCTGCAAATTGAAATAACAAACTCCCATATCAATTCTTGCATCTGCATCATCAGGATGAAGTTCAAGATATGATTTATAATTAATTATTGCCTTTTCAAATAAACCTGAATCATTTTTTAAATGAGCCAGATCGAGCAAAGTTTGGTGATCCTCAGGATTTAATTTTATTTTTTCTTCAAGTTGGTTTATAAGCGGAAGATTATTCAGATCTACACCTGAACTCGTTTGTGGCGGCATAGATGTTTGAGTGGTACCTGGTGAATTAAATTTACCTGTTAATAGAAAAATAAGAAGTATTATTATTGCTCCACCACCAAATATTCCAAAAATAACTTTGGGGTCTAAACGTTTATCATCGACAACAGCAGGTTTAACTTTTTCCTGTTTAGTTATCTTTCCTGTTTTTCTCTCATTAGAAGAACGCGATACTTTTATTCCGCACGCGGGACAAAATTTATAATCCCTGTCAAACTCAAATCCGCATTCACCACAAAACTTTGTCATCAGATAGCTGTTCCTTTTTCCTTCATTCCTTTATCAACAATATCTTTAAAATCTTTTGAGAACTTGAATGTAGGTACAAAATGAGCAGGAACAAAAACCTGTTCACCTGTTTTAGGATTTCGTGCTTGTCT
>JALHTS010000277.1 GCA_022865965.1 Ignavibacteriaceae bacterium | reverse complement strand
CTGTCACTGGCAAGTTTTGTATCAATACCAGTGGGCCCATAAAGTTTTTCCATATTAAAGTACTGAAGGTTGGCAAGCTGTTGAACGCTTCTAAAAAGCAATGCACGGTTAAAATATTCACCCGGGATTGTAAATAGCTCGCGGCGAATAACTTTCTCCATGGTTTTATCATTTCCACCTATATCAACCTTGCCTATTCTAAACTGATTTCTTTCATCTACTCGAATTATTATATCTATAGAATCACCAGGAACACGAACCTCTTTGGGCTGGACGTTAAAAGTAAGATAACCGTTATCAAGATATAAAGCAGAAACATCATTCTGTTTTTCATTTCCTCTAAGATTCTGTTCAAACTTTTCGTAGTTGAAAACATCACCTGTCGAAAACTCAAGTCTCTCAGTTAGAACGTTATCCGGATAAACAGTATTCCCTTCCCAGGTTATATTTCTGATTTTGTATTGAGGCCCCTCATAAACATCCATTATTATACTGAGATCAGTATTGTTGTTAAAATAAATCAGAGAATCTGAAATAATTTCTGCATCGAGGTAACCATTTTTTCTAAAAAACTTAATAATAAGATCTTTATCGGATTTATATTTTTCAGGATCGAATTTTGCACCGCTCCAGAATTTCCACCATATCTTTTCAGAAATTTCATCCATTTCACTTTTTAGATCACCATCGTCGAAAACTTCATTTCCGGTAAACTCAATTTCCCGAACAGTAACTTCATCACCCTCGGTAATTTTTAATTTTATCAAAACGCGTTCTTTTATTCTTCCAATTAAATCAGTATAGCGCTGATCACCGGATTCATATTCAACTTCATATTCATCAGAAAAATCTTTTTGATTTTTCCATAAAACAAATATATCTCCATCAACTGTATCTGCACTGGAATAAATATAATATTCGGGTTTTATCTGTGCATTAAAAAAACCTTCTTCGGTATAAAGGTTTAATATTGTTTGTTCTAGTTTTGAAATATCCTGAGGTTTAATGGTCTGTCCGCGAATAAAACTAATTAATTTTTCTATATCACTTTCACTAACCTCATCGTTTCCTTCGAATACAACTTTTTCAAGCTTAGGATATTCAGCAACTTTGATTAATAAAAACACACCGTCGGCAAGTTGTTTATCAATCACTATCTGGATGTCTGAAAAAATTCCAAGAGACCATAAATTTCTTATTGCATTAAGAGTCTGGTCACCTGGCACCTGAATTTCATCACCAACTTTCAATCCGCTGCTGGCAATAATTGTAGGTACATCAGCAAATTTATTTCCCTCAACGGAAACACCCAAAACTTTATAAACAGTTCTTTGTTCCTGTGAATAACCCTGAGTTGAAATTATGATTAATAAAATTAAAAATATCGCGTTATACAATTTCTTTGGAGGAGTAATGGACATCCTTTAAGCCTTTTTCATTCTGTTTAATTTGTTCGGAAACTCTGCCAAATCTTCTTTCTCTTTTTTGAAACTGTCTGACTGCATCATACAGATGCTCTCTAGAAAAGTCAGGCCAAAAAACATCAGTTATAACAAATTCAGAGTATGCAATCTGCCAAAGTAAAAAGTTGCTGACTCTAAATTCGCCACTGGTTCGGATAAGAAGTTCCGGATCAGGAATTTTATTTGTTGTTAAATGATTTGAAATAGTTTCTTCTTTCAATTCTTCGGGTTTTATCTTTCCATTTGCCACTAATTTAGAAATGCTTTTCATTGCCTGAAGCAATTCCCATCTTCCGCTGTAACTAAGGGCAAGATTTAACACCATTTTTTTATTGTTTTTCGTTCTTTCAATATCTTTCTGAAGCTGCATTTGAACTACATTTGGTAGTTCAGTAATATCACCAATGGTTGTTAGTCGTATATCGTTTTTATTAAGTTCCTCAACTCTGTCCTTCAAACTTTTAAGCAGAAGACGCATTAAAGTAGAAACTTCATCCTTCGGTCTTTTCCAGTTTTCTGTTGAAAAAGTAAATAAGGTAAGATATTTAACTCCAATTTGTGCACAAGCTTCAACAATTTCTCTAACTGTATCCACACCCCTTTTATGCCCTGCTACTCTGGGAAGTCCTTTTTTCTTAGCCCATCTGCCATTACCATCCATTATTATTGCAATATGAGTTGGAATAACCCCTGACTTTTTAAGCTCTTCCTGTGCAAGTTCATCGGAAGCATTTTTTTTCTTACTCAACTTTCAATCCTAATGTTAGATTAAGCGTGTAAAATTAACCTTGCAACGACTGAAAATCAAGGATTTTTCTACTTGCACAAATTTCAAATAATGT
>JALHTS010000276.1 GCA_022865965.1 Ignavibacteriaceae bacterium | reverse complement strand
GTGCCGGGAGATAAGGTTGAAGTAATTGTATTACGTGGCGAAGAAGAGTTGAAATTTGAAATTGAACTTGCTTCGAGGTAAAGAATTTGTGAGGCTGTCCTAATAAGGGCAGCCTTTTTTATTGGATTTGTTATGGAAATTTTTCAAAAAGAGTTTTATTTAATGCCCAGACCAAAAGGATTTCATTTAATCACAAATGAAATATTGCAGGAAATTCCCGAGTTAAAAAAATTTTCTTCCGGTATAGCTAATATTTTTATCAAGCACACTTCAGCTTCATTAACAATTAACGAAAATGCTGATCCCGATGTTCGTACCGATATGAAATCATATTTTGAGAAGTTAGTCCCTGAAAATCTTTCTTACTTTGAGCATACATCAGAAGGACCTGATGATATGCCTGCTCATATAAAATCTTCTATTCTTGACAGCAACGTTAATGTTCCAATCACCAATGGTAATTTTAATCTCGGTATCTGGCAAGGAATTTATTTATGCGAACACCGAAACAATGCCGGTAAAAGAAAAATTGTTGTTACAATTTTCGGAAACAAAAATCAGTAAAAAAATCTGAATCCGATTCTTGCCATCAATCCGCTCATATCATAAGATCTTTCAAAAACTCTTGCCGGATAAATACCTGAATCCTCTACTTCATATTGGGAACCAGGATTCGAATTATGATAAGTAAGTTCAGAAAAGACTTCGGATCTTGGACCAACTGCAAGTGAGGCGCCTAAACCAAGTCTCCAATTAAAATCGAATGCGGCTTCAAATTCATCTTCTTCCGGATTTAGAAAATTCCTGTAGTTAATCAGCAAAACTTCTGCACCAATTCCTCCAGTAAGGTAAAATTGTGCTCTTGGATTAATAGAAAATTTTGCTATCACATTTAGCATAACCGGAAAATCGTGAATATTTGTAGTTGCCCGCAGTTCGTTTAATGTACCTATTGTTCCAGTATAATAATTATCCAGTTCGGCAACTAATCTTTTATCAACATAATTTTTGTGAAACCAATCAAAACTTACATTCCAGCTAAAGTTTCGATCTATAAATTTACCTGCATCAAATCCAATAATAAATCCACCATCCGTTGCAGATGGATTGAAATAACCAAGCTTTATTGATGATGTTCCCCACTGTGCAGATGCTATGCTGGTAATTAAGAAAAACAAAATCAAAAATGACTTTTTCATATATGCTCCTTTATTTGACTCCTTCATTAGCCAACAATAATGCCATCGACTTAATCATCTTTAACTTTAATAATTTTCAAACAAATAATGTTGAATGTACTCTTAGAAATACACAAATTATTAGTAAACTATACAAAGTGAATGGGATATATAAAACTTGATTGTAGGATTGAGGATATTTTACTTCAACTTTTAGTTGAACCTGAACTTTAATAATTATACATCTATAATTGCAGTATTTAACTCAGTAGAATAAATTTAGAAAGCAAATTTTTAACAAATGGAGAAAGTGTGAAGAAAAAAGTTTTATTTGTCTGTATGGGAAATATCTGTCGTTCCCCCGCTGCTGAAGGAATTATGACTAAGTTAATTAAAGATATGAGATTTGAAAACAAAATAGAAGTTGACTCCGCAGGAACACTTGACTTCCATCATGGTGAACCTGCTGATCCAAGAATGAGCAAACATGCTTCAAGAAGAGGATATAAATTGACAAG
>JALHTS010000275.1 GCA_022865965.1 Ignavibacteriaceae bacterium | reverse complement strand
ATAAATAAAGTTTGTTAAGAATACGGATAAAAATAATAATAGATATTTCATAACAACATACTAATTTTTAAATAATTTATAATGCGATGCAGATACCCGACCTTTCACATTTCCAACATCTCGTTTTAAACAGAACTTAAGTAAATGAACATGTTTTTATATAAGACAAACAAAAAGGCTGGTAAACCAGCCTTTTTTAGATTAATCATCAATTAAATCCGTTGCTTAAAATCCTATTCTAACATCGAACATATGGTTAGCATCAAAAAATCTGGCCCAGCGGTAAGCATAATTAACAGTTATATTAACACCGGTATCAATATTGAAACCCGCACCAAAAGTTGGTCCGAAAGTCTGTTCTTCTTCATCCCCGGGCATTAATGAATAACCGCCTCTGATAAAAAACATTTCCCGGAATGCAAATTCACCGGCCACTTTATATTCATCATTCGAAAAATTGTTATTTTCAAATGAGCTAATAAATAAAACTCTATAATCATCGCTGAAATTTCTCTCATAAGCAAGACCTAACTGAACCTGTGAAGGAAGTTCAAAGCTTGCGGCGTTGATCGCATAAAATTGCTGTCCTCTTAATGTTGCGAGTGCTTCTCCTTGCCTCAACAAATCTGGCCCACCGAAAGTGATTGGCGCACCAAAGTTTTTAAGTACAACACCAAGTTTTAAGCCGTTTATATCAACCATATTGCTGTATTGAACTCCAATATCAAAGGAAATACCGGTAGCACTTGTTGAAGCTATGTTTTCAGAAATGATATTTCCAGTTACACCTACCTGAATTCTATCTGTTAATGCATTAGCATAAGTAATGCCAATGGTCACGAAAGTAGGTGAAAACACAGAGCCGGTACCATAAGGATTTTGAGTTGTAGTTACCGGTATATCTCCAAAGTCTAAAGATTTTACACTGAAAGCTATATTTCCAAAACCTTCAAATGAAGTAGCCACGGCCGCATAAGATACTCCAATATCTGCTATATAATTCATGTAGGAAAACATCACTTCAGAGCTATAAGTAGAAGCCCCGAGACCAGCAGGATTATAATAGAGTGATTCTATCCCTTTAAGCCCAGAAATATATGCGCCATTAAAAGCAAAACCTCTGGCACCAACAGGTATTAGTAACTCTTGTGCACCGGCAGTACCATTTCTTATTCCACCACCAGCAAACACCTCAGCAATTATTATCATAGATAAAATTGATGTTTTTAGAAAATATGTAATTGCTTTGATCATATTCTATCTCCTAATTTAAATTTTTCTATAAAAGCTGGGGGGGAATTAATCCCCCCCCAAAATTACATCCTGTCAATATATTGCTGTTCCATAATAACTGCTATTTTCATTATCTTAGTACCAATACCTGGCATTTCCAGATATGCTATAAATATACCGCTGGCAACAGGTAAGCCGTCTTCGTTCCTTAAGTCCCAGTCTACATATTGATTAGTGTCATTTTTATCTATCCTTTGAATAAGAACACCAGATAGACTAAATATCCTTATAATAGTTTCCTGAGGAAGGTTCGTAAACCTCACAAATCTTTGATATTGATCCCTTTCAAGTGCACTAGCACCAAAATAAGGATTGGGAAATACACTGATATTATCAATTCGAGATTTGGCCAGTTCAGTCTTAACTATAGAGGCAGTAGGAACTCCTTCAAAGACATCACTATCTGTCAGTGGTTTAAAAGCTTCAACCCTTAAAACCGTTCCTGTTTCCGGTAAAGATCCATCGATAACAAATGCACCGAATGGATACTGCTTGGGTGTAGAACTACCCGAAGTTATCGGTAATGAATCAGCTGAGAAAACTGAATTAAATGCAAAGATTTGTTCCCATGAGCCGTCCGGTAATTGAGACCATTTTTTATCTGGAAATGCAAGTGTGGGGTTAAGATTATCATTATCCCAGACCTTAACAACCAGTTTTTCGGCTATTGATTCAGGGGTTCTACCAATATCCCAAATAGCAAACGGAACTTTACCAATACCAAGAGAATCGGGTTTTGTAATAAGATTAGACCAACCTGCAATATAACCACTGGCATAAAATCCCGAACTATCGGTAAACCTTAGTTCATAATCTTTATAACCAAGAGTCTGATCATTTGGTAACGTTTGCCAGACAAGATCCCCTTTGGCGGATGCCCCTGATTTACCTGCTTTAATAGTGTAAGCACCCGTAGAATTAAAATTGCCATATAATAAATTAGCAGGATTATCTATTTCTTGGCCACCGGGTCCATTAACTTCATAAACACCTTTAACTTTGTATTTAGTTGCGAGTGATGATGTAATACTATCTGATCCGATATTCTGAATCAATATCATAAATCCATCCATTATTGGATTTTTTAAGGTATCCAGCCTTGGAACAAAATACTCCTTTGTAACATCATCCTTTTCAAATGTAATAAATTCAGTTCTATCGGTTAACAAAGTATCTTGTAGTGTTTTATCAATAACTCTGTACTTCAATGAATCATCCGGTCCGTAAAATTCAATTGCATAGGTGTTACCTGTCAATTTGTCAGGATCGATCACTTTGAATCGGACAATTGCATCACTGTTACCCGATACCTGATTTAGATATACATTGCTGTTTACATCGAATTCATATTCTAGATCAATTGCTGGTTTTCCGGGTAAGACTTCAATAATAGTAGGAGGACTTTCTAAAACTTTTCCAGCGCTGTTATGAGAATAACCAAAAGCAGTTACACCAAAATAATAAGGGTTTCCATTATACAAATCAGCATTTGTATATGCATTGGAAGTTACTTTAAACGATCTTAAAAGTCCCTTATTTTCTAACACCATAACCGGAACCAAAGTAGAAATACCATTTATCGTTGCATAATCATAAATTACTTTTAATGTATCTTCAAGATCATAAATTCCTATCAATCGCGGATCAGTTCCGGATAAGTCTCTATACTGCCAAATTCGATATCCCTGAAATGTATAAGTTGTATCATCATATCCTTGGCCATAAATCAGTGGATCACCTGCATCGTAGGATTCTGAATTTGTTTCCCACCAAAGTGAAACCAGTTTATTCCCGGCATAGGCGCTAAGCTTCGGAGTTGGAGGCGGATCAGTAATATTAAAATCGAGATCATAGGCAATCTGTGCGGCAAGATCTTTTCTTTTTAACTCAGTTACACTGTTTAAATTATTTAATCCTCTTGCAATTAATAACCCAACAACAACTTCCTGTGTATCTTGCGGTGCAAAATCAAACTTACCGGAAGCCATCACATGTCGTCTATCACCGGGAGCAGGTCCACCCGGCCAACCATCACCCTCATACCAGCCTGTTCCGGTTTCGGGATCACCCGTCAAAACAAAAACCGTAGTATCTAGTGTATGAGGATCAATAAAAGGTGATCCATCCCACACCATACCTTGCAAATAATTATAAAATTGTATTGATCCCGAAGGAACGCCTTGATCGGGATCTACCCAAGGATACAAGTTTGTGTTAATATAAAGAACGAAAGCAGTCATTCCAAGATTCCTGTATCCCTTACGATAGGAACCTAGAAATTTTGCACTATCGGTGGGACCAGCTTCAACAATAGGACCCTGAAAGAAATCATATCCCATTGCAGGCGGTGGAGTTCCATATGCGGCACCAGATCCACCGCCATCATCATTATCTCCATTCCAGGTATATCCTAAACTTAACGAAGTATCACATCCTGTAAAATCATCCTCAGCATCTCCCAAATCGGTATCAGACCAATATCCAACAATCATATCTCTAAGAAGATTCTGACCTTTGTTAATAATAACATACTTTTTGAATATCATATCACCAAGGTCACCGGTTCTGTTAAAAGCAAATATAGTTGTCTGAAACTCAAGCCCCATTGGCAGAGTACCATATGTAAATGTAGATCTGTTAGGATCCATATCATTCGCAACGTACCACAAAACTTCATCGCCTAAAAATTTAGGCAGGTCCACGCCGGGGGTCGGTTTACCATCGCCATCTATATCTTCGTATGGAGCACCATCTTCAATCGGCCAATCCTCATAATCTTTTTGAAGTGCCTCTTTATCAGGTCCGGGCGGTAAATTTTCCCATCCTTTCTTTATTTTATATATTCGGTATCTGGGATCAGTAGGATCGGCTGGTTCACCGGATTCCAATATTTTGCCTGCCTGAAGACCCTGTCTATGAGTATTGCCATTAACTCTGATTTCCCGGCCAATCATCGCACCAAATATTAATCCATCTTCAAAAACAGCAGATTTTGTTGCATTTAGTCCACCGGGCCAATAGAAACCATTTGCATCGGTCCTGGGGTCGTGAGAACCATCACCGTTATTTGAAGCCCACATCAATATCTGATTTGCGGCAATAAACCTAAATACGTCGTTAGTATTAATCTTTTTAATTGTATTCTTATCGTCACCTTCCTCTTTTCCTTTAAACCCCATGTTCAGGAACATGAATATTCCGAGTAATACTGAAAGTGGAATAATAAATTTTCTTTTCATTGTAATCTCCTATATGAATTTCTTAATCCAAACCCTAATAGTTCAATTTAACACCAAGTCTGAACTGTCTCGGAGGCCCAAAGTTATTAGAATTATAAATAGTAGCATTGTAAAGATCTATATATCTTTGAGCTTGTTCATCTCCAAAGCTTTCTCGTATAGTTTCAACCGCGGCAGCACCATCTGGACTTGAAAGATATCCATCATCTAATGCATCTCCGGATACATTGAATACTTGTAACACATTCTTAGTATTCAAAACATTAATAACCCATAAATAGATGTTAAAGGATAAACCACCTAGATTGAATGACTTATCTATTTTCGCATCAACGTTAAATGTCCATGGAGTAGTAGATGCATTTAATGGTTCAAGCGGGAATCTTCTGTTTCCAAAGCTATTTTCATCCCATTTTGTATAATTAAATCCACTAGCTAATGTGAACAGTACGTTCATGCCAAAATTCTCAAATATTGGACCACCATCGTTATCTGCAAATCTATAATCAATATTTAAATTCCCTCGGTGTGCTTGATTAAAATCAAGAGGGGCAATCTGTTGAGGAAAGTACGGAGTTGCAGTGGGTGATTGCCAGATTTGCCTGAAACTTGATGATGGATTTGAACCTGTTCCTAACGCATCGGAAAATGTATAATTAAGTGATGCAGCAATTCTTTCTGTTCTTCTCAAATCAAAGCTGAATTCAATACCTTTTACCGTCACGAAATCACCATTTACGAAAGCGTAGTATTGCCTGTGATTGGCAGTTTCTTCTGAATAAATAGAGCGTATCTGTATTTGATCCTTAATATCTTTATAGAAACCTGTGATATTAAAAGCAAATACATCGCCTATTTGCTGTTTGAAACCGAGTTCATATTGAGTTGTTCTTTCCGGTTTCAATCCAAAACCAACCGGTGTTTGAATAGCAAAACCACCTTTAATATTATCAGAAATAACATTATATCCTTGATAAACATCCCTCAATTGTGACTGCTGAATAAATTTACCATACTGAGCGTGAAATACAGTTTGGTCAGTAACAGGAAATGAAAATCCCAATCTTGGGCTTACATAAACATAAGGATCAATGTCTATCAATGTTGCGGGATCTATAATATTACCAGCTATAAACTTAATGTTATGCGGATTTATAAATTCCTTACTATCAATATCAATATAATCCAATCTTACACCCGCATTAAGTACGAGATCGCTAAATTCCATTTTATCCTGTATATAGTACGCAGCAAAAACAGGCTGTTTAGGAGCATCTAATCCGTCGCCATCATAAATATTTCCAAATACATCATAACCATAATTATCTAGCCGATTATACATTTCCGTAAAGTCACCATCAGGTATAGCTCTTCTTAATGTTTCTATACTAGTAGGACCCGGTAAAGAATACCTTCTGATGGTATAATACTTAAAATCACCTCCTGTTTTTAATTCATGGTGGGCACCTATTTGATAAAAGAGATTAACATCCCCACCCAGGTAACTGGATCTCTGTTTTCGATATAAATCAAAAGGAATAACCTGCCTGGTAAATTGAATAGCAAAAGCAGTTAGAGTAAGAGGATTTTCCCCAAAACCCCTTAATGTCGTACCCACACCTGCATTTGCAATGGAATCACCATAGAGAGTAATATCATGTTTGAAAATTGGATCCATATCAACATAATAATCATCGAAATAGCTGAATATCAAGTCATAGAAAGCATTGTTAGATAAAACATGTGTGGTCTTAAGGCTCGCAGTAATCGTCTGACTCTTATGAAGACCTGCTCTCTCTCTCGTATTATAAGTTTGTCCTCTAAGAAAAGTAGGATCCTGAATCCCAACACCATTTCTACTTTCAACATCAATTAAACTACCACCTAGTTTGAATGAGAATGGTTTTATGTCCCAGGTTAAATTGCCTTGCAATAAATATTGATTGCTAGCCTGGTTTTCAAGGTAGCCATCCGGATAATAAACATCAAATGTATCTCTCGGTGCTCCGGGATCATAAACATCCTTTATATCCACTCCCTGGAAAAAGCCAATAGGAGATCTGTTAAAAATGTTACTTCCGGCAACAAAAAACTTTAAATTTTTCAAAGAGGGAAGAATTGGTCCACTGGCTGTAAAGATATACTCGCTATATCCGAATAAGTAAGTACCTACAAATTTTTCTCCAACTTTCCCGGTAAAATTATCCGTAATGACTTCGATTCCAAATCTGTAATCTTCATTACCGGTTTTTGTAGCAACCGAT
This sequence comes from Ignavibacteriaceae bacterium, assembly GCA_022865965.1. Lineage (GTDB taxonomy): Bacteria > Bacteroidota > Ignavibacteria > Ignavibacteriales > Ignavibacteriaceae > JAGXRK01. Next base: position 407 of record JALHTS010000275.1, on the reverse strand, counting down.
ATAATACCGGAGTTAGCACCGCCAAATTCGGCAGAATAACCACCAGCCTGAAATTGAATTTCCTGAATTGCGTTCTGAATACCCAAATTTTGAGCTCCGCCGAAAACTACATCATTTACCTTAACTCCATCAACGTAATAAGCAACAGCATCCTGTCTGCCACCTCTTACATAAAGATTTTCGCCCTGTTGAACAACACCAGTTTGACCAGCTACAATATTAGTAACGCCACGAATAGGAAGATTTTCTATATCTTCCGATCCGAGAATACTTACTGAGTTGGTAATATTTTTATTTATAAGTGGTTTGGGAGCAACTATAGTTACAGTGCCTAATTCATATTCGGTTCCGGGTAAAGCAAAATCTACTTCGGTTGTAACGTTAACCGAAATATTTATGTTAGATTT
>JALHTS010000274.1 GCA_022865965.1 Ignavibacteriaceae bacterium | reverse complement strand
AATTTTTATTGCTCCAAAAGATTCTACTTACGAAAAAATTATAAGTAATATTCAGGAAGTTAAAGCAAGAGGCGGAAGAATTATTGCTATTGCAAATGAAGATGATAATGAAATAGATAAACTGGTAGATTTTAGTATAAAAATTCCTCAAACAATCAGAATGCTAATGCCTATCCTAACAGTAATACCATTACAATTATTAGCTTATCATATTGCAGTTAAAAAAGGATTAAATGTGGATCAGCCGAGGAATCTTGCAAAGAGTGTAACTGTAGAATAATTTTATCTAAACTTTGAATTTTATTTGAGATTAAAAAGAAAATCTATATTTTTGTGCGCTAAAAATAAGGGCAGATAGCTCAGTCGGTAGAGCAAAGGACTGAAAATCCTTGTGTCGGCGGTTCGATTCCGTCTCTGCCCACTTGTCACGGCGGAGCAAAGCGAAACCGGACATTAAACCCGCTTACCGAGGCGGGTTTTTTTTTGCCTAGCCTGATTAAATTCGCACTTCTATACAACAAAATTGATTTACTAAGAAGGGAATTTTCTGGAATCAAAACTTCCGAAAACCTAGATTGATTATAGTCTGATTATATGAAGGATGGCATATCACTAATCAAATTTATGAACACCTAATCCCGCAACAATGTTCAGCAATTTATTTTACATAAAATAAAAAAACTTATAAAGTTAAGCCCAATAAATCCAAGTCCAAATTTTCAAGAATAATTTAGTATATAATCTTTATAGATTGAATCTTTAAGTCAAATTATTGTGTGTAATACATACCAGAAATCAGAGAAGGGTAGTTACTTAAAATACCATCAACATCACTATTGAACAGAAATTCTTGAATGTATTCTTGGACATCTAAAGTCCAAATAATAACTTTTTTGTTGTCATTTTTTGCGTCACTAATATCTTGCAAGGAAATGTCAGTTGTCCAACGTGGTGCCCATACCAAACAATCAATATCATCTCTAAGTGCAGTATTAATATCAAGTTCAATTAGAACAGGAGTCTCTCTCTGCGTATTTGTGAGATAAGAATTTAAAATCTCCTGATTGGGAATACCTAATACAATAGTAAGAGAGCTTCTATTATTAGTTTCTGCTAAAATTATTGCTTCAGATTGTAATTCAGTCACTTTACCTACAATTTCTGGATCTTTAACATCAATCCACACGAAATCTAACATAGTGTTTTCAATAACCTCTCTTAAGGCTTCTTCTAAAGTTGGAATATTCTCACCATAGATTAATCTACCAAAAGTCCGTATTTGAGCAAGATCAAAATTTTCAACTTCACCGAGTAAATAAACACCTCTAACAGTCCTTGGTGAAAAAGTATCATCGTGAAAGACTATAGGAATTCCGTCTCTAGTTACTTTTACATCTATCTCTACTCCTGTAGCCCCGAGTACTTCTGCATGCCGAATCATTTCAATACTATTCTCTGAAATGCCCAGACGCTCAGAATTGCGGCCGCCTCCTCTATGACCAAGTATCAAATATTTTGGTTCGTGTAGGTCCCTTGTTCTTTGAAGAATAACTTTACTTCCATCAGAAGTTCTTCCTCTTATTACTATTGAACTAGGAATGTTACCTGAAAGCAGTTCCAATCCTCCTTCAGAAGGCAGTATATTTAGCTCCAATCTAGTTCCTGATCCTGATCGAACAATTCTTATGTAACCTACTAGATAAATTGAATCTCCTATAGAACCACCAATATTTTCCGAATATACCACATCGTGTTTTGAATGCAGACACCATCTTTTTTTTACCCATTTCCCTGCAACTTCATCTCCAAGTAAATCCTTACCTTCAATTACTCTATAAACTCCTTCCATATTTCTTTTAACGCTATCTTCCAATTGGTCAGTCTTTAATTCCATACTTTCTAAATCAAGGTAGAAGTCAGGTGCAACTGGAAGTTCATTCAAACAAGAAATAGGAATTAACAGAATTAATATCCATAATCGTTTCATAATTAATACCTTAGAGTTTCTAATCGAATTGATAAAGAAGGCATAATAGATATTATACCTCTATAACTTAAATACAGCAATCGTAATTCGGGTCCGATATAAATATCTTCATTTAAAGCAAAACGGTATGATCCAAAAAATGTAATACCAAGTTCTATCCTCCGACCTTCAGAGAGTCTCCCATAATAAATTGAACTTAACATTAAATAAGGTCCCATTCCAAGGCCTATCTCTATTTCACTGCTTTGCATAGAAACTCCAACTTGAAGTGGGATTGCCGATAAACTTGCTGAGGCTTCAGAACCTAACTCATCGCTGAATGCATTATCGACGATAAATTTATCTTT
>JALHTS010000273.1 GCA_022865965.1 Ignavibacteriaceae bacterium | reverse complement strand
TGGGGAGGATGACGGTATGCCCTTCACCGGTATTGGTGGAGCGCGTCAAAACACTGCAGTTACTCTTGATGGGCAACTAATATTTGGTTCTGGAAAAGGAGGTCTCGGTTTGTATCCGGAAGAGATGATCAATGATCCTATCTACCCGCAAATTCGACTAACTGATTTCAAGATTTTTCATAAAAGTGCTAAACTGGATACTGCAATAAATTTCAAAAAAATCATTAACCTGAGCCATGATCAAAATATATTTTCATTTGAATTTACCGACTTACATTTTTCCAATTCCAAAAGAAATCAATTTGAATATAAATTAGAAGGACTATATGATGATTGGATTGATATCGGTTATGAACGTTTAATAAGCTTCACTGATATCGATCCAGGTAAATACATTTTCCGGGTAAAGGGCGTCACCAATGATGGCGTCTGGAATGAAACCGGTGCATCCATTGTATTGATAATTGCTCCACCGTGGTGGGCAACCTTGTGGTTTAGAATAATAATGTTTCTTACAATAATAGGAATTGGTTACAGCATTTACCGCTACCGTATAAATAAAGTATTAGAAATGGAACGGCTAAGAGTTCAGATAGCCAGCGATCTGCATGATGATATTGGATCTGCACTTACAAGGATTGCTGTTCATTCAGAAATTATCCAAACAACAACAGAAAAGGAAAAAGTTTTCACTTCCTCAAATAAAATAGGAACAATGAGCCGCGAGATAATAACAACTTTAAGCGATGTTGTCTGGTCAATAGATTCGCGCAACGATACTGTGGGTGATTTGATAGACCGGATGCGTGATTTTTTGGAGACAGTATTCCCCGCGGGAAGTATACATATTGATTTTCAAACAAAAGGATTGCATTTCGATCAGAAGGTGGATCAGTCACTACGACAGAATATTTATTTGATATTTAAAGAAGCAGTGAACAACGCAGCAAAACACTCAGGTGCAAATGAGATTAGGATTTCCTTGGTTAATGGAGATGGAAAATTTAATATGGTAATAGCAGATAACGGAGCAGGAATAAATGAAGAAGAAAAACAAAAAGGGCATCACGGAATAGAGAATATGGAATTACGCGCAAAAAGAATAAATGGAGAATTGATAATTGAGAATCTGGAAAAGGGAACCAGTGTAACATTAATTGCTAAGAATATTTAAAATGTTGATTTATGAAATGATGTTGTGAAACAGATTAATCAAAATATTATAAATGGTAAATACAATTTGAGCCTATTCAAAAATTATTTAATAAACACAAGAACTCATCCCCATCCCCTTCTCTTGCCAAGAGAAGGGGCAGGCTCATTTTAAAAAGTCCCTCTCTTTATAAGAGGTCGTGTGAAAATGTGTAGTCGCAACCTTTATGGTTGCGAATATTTAATAAAAACGCAGACATAAAGTCTGCGACTACCAAAATATATTAATTATCACACAGTCTCTATAAGAGAGGGATTTAGGGTGAGTTCATTTGTAAGATTCAGATTTGTTTACGAAATCTAAAACTCATAGAATTTCCAATTCGACTAAATATCACATCATGATGGGATAGAATGAAGCTTAAAAAAAATACATATTTAGATATGATTAACGTAGGCATAGTTGAAGATGACACTGAGATCCGGGAAGCAATCTGCTCATACCTGAATGACCAGGAAAATATTCGCTGCGAATTAGCTGAAGAATCGGTAGAAAAATTTGTACGGATTCTTTATCCGGATAAACTACCAAACGTAATATTGATGGATATTGGTTTGCCGGGTATGTCCGGAATCAGCGGTATAAAACTAATAAAAGAAAAATATCCCGAGATTGATATCCTGATGCTCACAGTTCATAACGATCCACACAAAATATTTCAATCCCTTTGTGCAGGTGCAACGGGGTACCTTTTAAAAACCACGCCGCTGACTGAGATAAAAAGATTCATTGAGGAATTATCTTTAGGTGGTGCTCCAATGTCGCCGCAAATCGCACGAAGGGTGATAGAATTTTTTCAGGAAGGTAAAGAAGAAAAGGAACCTTCACCGCTTACCCAAAAAGAAAAAGAGATTGTTCTGGATTTAGTCGATGGGCTGAGTTACAAAATGATTGCTGATAAACAGTCGGTATCAATTGATACCGTTCGTACTCACATAAAACATATATATAACAAACTTCACGTTCACTGCAAAGCGGATGTTATTCGTAAATCACTTCAAGGTGAGATTTAGAACGCATAAATAGTTATTCGGTGATAATTCTCTTTCAAGAACTAAAGATTGATACTCAGAGTAAAAACCTCCTAAAAGTTTTGAATTGCCACGTACTTTAGCTCGTGGACAGAAAATAGAATTCCAGTGGCTTTAGCCAAATTCAATTACTCCTGATGTTGCCTTTTTGGGCTAAAGCCCTTAAATAATTATGTTTCATTTATCCACGACTTAAAAGTCGTGGCAATTAAACTCTCTCTATCCTCGCATCTCAATATCACATCATGATGGGATTGATGGCATATACCTCTAATTCTTAATTTTATATGCAGATATCAAAAAATGATATTTCAAAGGAGTTCACAATGAAATTTTTATATTTAATCTTTCTTACTATTCTGCTGATACAGTTTGACACCTTTGCACAAGAAGGTTGGTTTTTGCAGAATCCTTTACCGATAGATAATTATTTGGCTGAAGTTCATATTATTAATTCCAACTCAGTAATTGTTGTTGGTGAATCAGGTACAATTTTAAAAACCATAGATGGTGGGATAAGCTGGAATTCCCAAATAAGTGGAACGTCAATGTCTTTGCATTCAACCCATTTCACAAACGATAGTACAGGTTGGGCTGTTGGAAATATGGGAACGATCCTGAATACAACAGACGGGGGAGCAAACTGGAATTCTCAAATAAGTGGGACTGATTATATTTTGAGTTCAATCCATTTTATAGACAATAATACAGGTTGGGCTGTTGGAAGTCCTGGTATAATATTGAATACAACAGACGGAGGAATAACCTGGAATTCTCAAACGAGTGCAGAATACTCGTATTTGTTATCAGTCCACTTCATTGATCAGAATACCGGTTGGATTGTTGGGTATGAGGGCACAATATTGAATACAACAGATGGAGGAGCAATCTGGAATTTTCAACGAAGTGGAACGACTGAGTTTTTCTTTTCAGTCCATTTCATTGATCAGAATACCGGTTGGGTTGTTGGGGGGGAGGGCACAATATTGAATACAACAGACGGCGGAGAAAACTGGAATCCTCAAACAAGTGGAACAACTAAGGATTTGTTTTCAGTTCATTTCTCTGATAATAATACAGGTTGGACAGTTGGACCAGGGGGTACAATCTTGAAGACCATAGATGGAGGAGAAAATTGGCATCCTCAAACAAGCGGTACGGGCGAGGGGTTAGGGTCAGTCGATTTCAATGATGATAATACCGGTTGGGTTGTTGGGGTGGAGGGCACAATATTGAATACAACAGATGGAGGAATGAACTGGGATTCTCAAACATTTGAAACAACAGAGGGGCTGTCGTCAGTTTATTTTGTAGATAATAATATTGGCTTTGCTGTTGGAAACTATGGTATAATATTAAATACAACAAACGGAGGAATAAACTGGAATTCTAAAACAATTGGGACGACACTTTCTTTGTATTCTGTTCATTTCACTGACTCTAATACAGGTTGGGCTATAGGATCTGGTGGGAATATACTGAATACGACAGACGGAGGAACAAACTGGAATATCTGTCATTCGCAACCAGACTATTTGAGCTCAATTTATTTCATAGACGATACTACTGGCTGGGTTGTAGGGGCATACGGTTTTTGGACCAGTTCTTGGTGTTTAATCCTTAAGACAACTGACAGAGGAATAAGCTGGGATTCTCAAATGTTAGAAACAGCAGGGAGCTTACGGTCAGTACATTTTATCGATAAAAATAAAGGTTGGGCAGTTGGAGTAAATGAACAAACAGGGGGGATAATCCTCAAGACGACAGATGGAGGAATAAACTGGTTACAACAGAACAGCGAAATTTATTCTACTTTGTATTCAGTTAGTTTTGTTGATGAATACAAGGGTTGGACAGTGGGAGGAAGTTATTCTTTGGGAACTGGTACAATCTATAAGACAACAGATGGTGGGACAAACTGGACAAATCAACCAGGTAATTTTGAACCACTATATTCTATACAATTCATTAACCAAAACACAGGCTGGGCTGTAGGAGGTTGGTATAATAATAACATAATCTTGAAGACAACAAACGGAGGAACAACCTGGAATTCCCAAACAAGTGGAACGACAAATTTTTTGAAGTCAGTCTATTTCACAGACCTTAATACAGGTTGGGCAGTTGGATGGCAAGGCACAATCCTGAAGACAACAAACGGAGGTGTTACATTTGTTGAGCAAGAACAGTTTGATGAAATACCAACTGATTACAAGTTAGCTAATAATTTCCCCAATCCCTTCAACCCGAGTACAAAAATAAGATACTCAATTCCAAATCAATCAAAAGTAATAATAAAAGTTTACGATATTCTCGGAACTGAAATTGAAACTTTAGTCAATGATGAAAAACAAACAGGTACTTATGAGCTAACGTGGTATGCAGGACAACTACCAAGCGGAATTTATTTCTACAGAATACAGGCTGGTTCATTTGTTGAAACTAAGAAGATGATATTATTGAAATAAAGGAATTGTAGATGATTTTATTTAAGCCCCCATCAGTGATAGCCTGCCTGACGGTAGGCAAGTTGGCAGGGGTTTATTGTTAATTAACTACACTTGCCAAATTTTAATATTATTTTTCTTGCAAATGTGAAAAATTAATTGCAAACTGCTGTTAGTAATTTTTCTCTCTACTCCGAGAGGGCTAAACACTAGAGCCATTTTACTGTTAAGTCCTGAGATGACATCCCGAAAACTCTCCCGAAGCAGACCTGCTGTTTGAAAATATTTTTTCAATTTTACCATTGGAGTATGTTATGAAAACGCTATTTTTTATTTTCGTATTTTTTCTCAGCACAGCTTTATACTCAGACTGGGGTACCGAACAAAAACTAACTCCATCTGATGGTGCTGCGGATAATCATTTCGGCAATTCAGTTTCCATAGATGGGGATTATGCTGTGATTGGTGCGCTCTGGGATGATGAAAATGGGTATGCTTCCGGCTCTGCTTATATCTTTCACCGAGGTGAATCAGGATGGATAGAGCAGACCAAGATAACGGCATCCGATGGTGCGACCGAAGACAGGTTCGGTTATTCAGTTTCCGTTTCAGGCGATTATGTTGTAATAGGTGCTCCGTGGCATGATGATATTCTTGATAATCGCGGTGCTGCTTATATATTTCATAGAAACGAGACAAACTGGACACAGCAGGCCAGGATAAGTGCATCCTATAGCGCTGAAGATGATTTGTTCGGCTGGTCAGTTTCCATTGATGGGGATTATGTAGTGATTGGTTCGCTTGATGATGATGACAATGGTTCAGCTTCCGGTTCTGCCTATATCTTTCATAGAAATGAAACAAGCTGGATACAGCAGGATAAGATAACCCCATCCGATGGTGCTGCCTTTGATGAATTCGGCAATTCAGTTTCCATCTCAGGAGATTATGCTGTGATTGGTGCTCTCGGGGATGATGATAATGGCTCTGGTTCCGGTTCTGCTTATATCTTTCATAGATATGAATCAACCTGGATGGAGCATGCGAAGATAACCGCAGCAGATGCTGCCGCTGAAGACTGGTTCGGTTATTCAGTTTCTATATCAGGAGATTATGCTTTAATTGGTGCTTATGGAGATGATGATAATGATTCAAGGTCCGGTTCTGCTTATATATTTTATAGAAGTGGAACCACCTGGACGGAGCAGGCGAAGATAATCGCATCCGATGGTGAGCTTTTTGATAATTTCGGTTATTCAGTTTCCATCTCAGGAGATTATGCTGCGATCGGTGCTGGTTTTGATGATGATAATGGCTCCGCTTCCGGTTCTGCCTATATATTTCATAGAAGCGAAACCACCTGGACAGAGGATACAAAGTTAACCGCATCCGATGGTGAGATTGATGATTGGTTCGGCAAGTCAGTTTCAATATCAGGAGATTATGCTGTGATTGGTGCCTGGCAAGATGATGATAATGGTGTTGGTTCCGGTTCTGCTTATATCTATTTTAATAATGATGCTGTCTTTATTGAAGAAGAACAGATTGATGAAATACCAACCACATATTTCATAAGTAATAACTTCCCGAATCCTTTCAATCCGAACACAAAAATAAAATACTC
>JALHTS010000272.1 GCA_022865965.1 Ignavibacteriaceae bacterium | reverse complement strand
TTTGTTCTGCAAATGCTACTAAAGAATCATTAACTATGAATTTCGCTTTCAAGACCCAGATCACTCTGTCAAATCTTTCCAGTCGTATTTTACCGATTGGTTTATCATCTAAAGAAATTTGCTTTTTGTATTTAATATCTGTCGATGTGACAACGAGATATTGATTTTCTTTTAATAATTTATTTATGGGCAAAAAATTCTCAAATAATTTTATCCTCAAATCCTCAAGCCATCTTACATAAACGGTATTATTCAAGTGTCCGGCTGCGTCAATATCATAGGGTTTTACGTCAAACTGAATTTCAGCAGAGAACAAATTATTATCGGACATAAAACCTTTCTGAATAAAAAATAAAAATAAATTGCAGCAGTAATATAAAGGCTTATGGTACCCTTTTCCACAGAAGGATTTTTATTTGTAATCTGGTGTTTGTGACTTAGAATTTGGTTGGTTAAATATCTATCTATGAATTATTCGCCTTCGTCTTTTCCCTTATACTTTCTCTTTTTGCTTCCTTCATAACTGTCAATTTGAAAAAGAACTCCCTCTAACTTGCCGTTAACAAGCGATATTCGCTTGCTTGTTCTTAATCCGATTGATTTTCTTAATGCAGGATCACCCGTATAAATAAAAGCCGAAGTGCCTTTGCAATTTGTTTTCAGAAAATCGCCAAGCTCTTTATAAAGAATTTTTACATCGTCAATATTACCAAGACGAATTCCATATGGCGGATTTGTAATTAATGTTCCGTTCTCAAATTTATCAACATGCTCAAACGGACGACATTTCAATTCAACAAAATCATCATAAGGAAGGCGTGATAAATTATCTTTTGCAACTTCAAGTATTTTTTGTGATTTATCGCTGCCTGAAATAATTCCCTTTGTCAATGGACGAATTTTGGAATCACATTCAGCTTTTAATTTATTCCATACTTCTCCATCGAAGTCAGGCAGATTAAAGAAACCGAAATTCTTTCTGAGTTTCTGAGCAGGAATTCTGCAATAATGCATCAACGCTTCACAAAGAATTGTTCCTGATCCGCACATCGGATCCCACAAAGTATTTTCACCATCCCATTTACTGATTCGAATAATAGCAGCAGCAAGAGTTTCCTGCATCGGCGCTTCACCTGCAAGCAAACGGTAACCTCTTTTATGCAATGATTCACCTGAAGCATCCAAACTTATAACTGCTTCATCTTTTTCAATATGAAGATTAAATCTTACATCAGGATTTACAGTATTAACACTAGGGCGTTTGTCATATTTATTTCTGAAATAGTCTGCAATTGCATCTTTTAACCGCTGCGAAGCAAAAAGAGAATTGTTAATATTGCTCTTAGCAACTGAAGCACTGATAGAAAAAGTTTTTTCAACCGAAAGAAAATCTTCCCACTCTATTTGTGAGGCAGATTTATAAAGCACATTTGTATTATGACAATGAAATGATAATAACGGAGCAAGAACCCGTGAAAGTAGTCGTGACGTATAATTTATTTTATAGAGAGTTTTTTTATCGGCATCAAAATAAACACCTCTGTAAGCTGATTTAGTATTTGTTGCACCAAGCTCAATTAATTCCTGTTCACATAGTTCTTCCATCATTCCGGGAACTTGAGCAAAGAATCCTTTTGATTGATATTCATACATAAAAATATTCTCTAATCATCCTTTAAATATTTTCCGCATCCTATAAATTCAGTGAGAACAGTATCGATTGATCTCTTTACCTGCACACTTACTGTATGAGTGAATTGTTCACCTGACATATCATCCTGACAATCCACAGCCCGAACAATTACACTCAATTCACCGGCTTCAGTAATTGAATGGTAAAGTGTAACATCGGCATCCTCTGATCTGACTCCTTCAACTGGAGGAGTGCTAAGTTCCGAAATATCAGTTAGTGAGGTGAATCGCATAGCTTTTTCAAAATCGATTTCAAGATACCAGAATGGCTCATTACCTCTTGCAATAAGATCAATTCCCTCTTCAAATTTTGTTCTGTAAATATCA
>JALHTS010000271.1 GCA_022865965.1 Ignavibacteriaceae bacterium | reverse complement strand
TGGATTATAAGGATCGAATTCAAGAAATTTATCGTAAGCTTCAAGAGCCTTAGATATATCACCAATGCCTTCATAACAAAATCCAAGTTCATAATAAGCTTCTAAAAATTCAGGATCTTTTTGAATTACTTTATCAAAATTCTCTATTGCTTCATTAAATTTTCCCTGACGCTCAAATAATAATCCAAGACTGAAGTAAGCCTCTTCATTCGTAGGATCAAAATCTAAAATTTTATTAAGTGATTCTTCAGCTTGTTTGAACAATCCAATGTTTTCTTCAGCGGCAGATTTATCAACAAGAATTTCAACATCATTCGGATTGAGAGAAAGTGCTTTATTAAAACAATCGAGGGCTTTATTGAAATTCATCTGGGCATTAAGCAGAATGCCTTTCTTAAGCCAGTAATCAGAATTATAAGGAGAGATGTTTATTAATTTTTCTATGAAAAATAAACCATCTTCTAAACGATCTGTTTCAATACAACTTTGTACAATTTCTTCTATATGATCTATAAACTCATAAACATTACCATCTTCAAGCGTTGACTTCAAGCTCTGAATTTCTGTCTCCAGATTATCATACGTAGAAAATTCTTCATCTAAATGATCAGAATCAAAAAAGGACATTCATTAAACTCCAATTAATATAATTATCGGGGAAAAATCTATAACTAATAAAGTATAAAAGCAAGGTAAGCTTTCCTTGGAAATGAGTTAAAAATTTTTAAGTGAACTTTAAAGACAAAGGAGTGAAATTATTAAAGTCAATTTCACTTCATTACCAATAAAGAATTTTTATTAATTAATTCCGCAAAACCGAAGTTACCTTTTCAGCAGCTTCTTTTAAGCTTTGAGCAACTTCAAAATTCAAACCCGATTCATTCAAAAGAATAGCAGCTTCTTCAGCATTAGTTCCTTCTAATCTTACAACAATTGGAATATTAACTCGTATTTCTGTTGCTGCTTCAATTACTCCTTGTGCAACACGATCACATCTTACAATTCCACCAAAAATGTTGATAAGAATTGCTTTTACATTTGGATCAGAGAGAATGATCTTGAATCCGTTTGAAACTGTTTCTTTGTTTGCACCGCCGCCAACATCAAGAAAGTTTGCTGGTTCACCACCTGCAAGTTTAATTATATCCATAGTGGCCATTGCAAGCCCTGCACCATTAACCATACATCCAACATTTCCGTCAAGCTTAATATAGTTTAAATCATATTTTGAGGCTTCAATTTCTAACGGGTCTTCTTCACCAAGATCACGATAATCAGCAATTTCTTTCTGACGATATAAGGCATTATCATCAAAATTCATCTTTGCATCAAGTGCAATAATCTTATTATCATTTGTAAGAACCAAGGGATTTATTTCAAGCATAGTTGCGTCGGTCTTTTCATAAGCATTATACAAAGCTTTTATGAAAGGAATGAAACTTTTAAAAGCATCTCCCTCAAGACCTAAAGCAAAAGCTAATTTTCTTGCTTGATAAGTTTGAAAACCGATTGCTGGATCAATCCATTCTTTAATAATTTTTTCAGGAGTTTCTTCAGCAACTTTTTCAATTTCAACTCCGCCTTCGGTTGAAGCCATAATAACATTTTTTGAAACTGAACGATC
>JALHTS010000270.1 GCA_022865965.1 Ignavibacteriaceae bacterium | reverse complement strand
TGCTGAGGGTTTTTTATTTAACTCTCTCAGTTCAACGTAACCAGATCTAACCAGCATTTAATTAACAACAAATAACTTGTTTGAAGACTGCCGATTTTCAATGGGTGGTTATGGCGATTTAAGATATAGCCTGACACATCCTGATTTATTTTCAAGCAACAATTTTAGCAAGCAGCGTAATGTATTTAAGAATACTTGTAATCATTTATCTTTTAAATACCGGACTTGCTTATGATATCTGGTGGAAATTAATCGTACTATTTTGTGTCGGGATTATCCTTGCTGTTTTGGTTCGTGATAAAAACACTGATACTTCAGCAGGTCCAATCTCTTCCATTCAAAATCCATTTGAAGTAAAACCGACTGTTATTTTCGCTTTTCTTTTTGTATTGCTCTCAATAATTACAATTTGGGCCAAGCTGTTTTTCGGCGACGGCGGACTATTGGCTTTATCGGCAATTGTTGGCGTTACTGATATTGATCCCTTTATCCTATCGATTATAAGTAAACACTGCCCTGTCCAAGATTTTATCGGCATTGCAATATTAATTTCGGTGATGAGTAATACTATTGTAAAGGGAATCTATTTCGGTTTTCTTGTTAAGGGTCTAAGAAAACAAGTGATTATATGTTTTGCTATCTGGGTTGTTGTACACGTTCTGCTAATATTAATTTAGATTGGATATTAACTAAAGAGTACTTCTAAAAACTATTTTTTTATTTAATAGAACGCAGATCAAACAAATTTCTGCTGATCAGTTTTGTAGCTTTTAGAAATCCCCTAAAGATAATAACCTGAAGATGTTATTGTCTAAATAGAAAATCTTGTTCGCCTGTTAGTTAATTTAATTAAACTCCTTTTTTACTCAAATATAAATCCTTTCAATCCTTTATTTATTATCACTTCTGCTTTCATTTTATTATTTTTTACCCGCTCAATAAGGAGAAGAACCAATTTAATTAAAGTAATCGGAGAAAAGTATGAAAATCACAAAAGAAGAAGCTTTACAATACCATAGTAGCGATCGAAAAGGTAAAATTGAAGTTATCCCCACAAAACCTTGTCTTACCTCAAGAGATTTATCTCTTGCCTACACTCCCGGCGTAGCAGAACCATGCCGCGAAATCCATAAAAATCTTGAGGATGTTTATAAATACACTGCCAAAGGAAATCTTGTTGCTGTTCTTTCCAATGGAACTGCTGTTCTTGGTCTTGGTAATATAGGACCTGAAGCAAGTAAACCGGTTATGGAAGGTAAAGGAGTTTTGTTTAAAAGGTTTGCAGACATAGATGTTTTTGATATTGAAGTTTCTTCTCATGATCCTAAAGAAATTATAAGATTAACCCAAATGTTAGAACCTACTTTTGGCGGTATTAATCTTGAAGATATTAAAGCTCCGGAATGTTTTGAGATTGAGGAAACTCTTAAAGAAACTATGAATATTCCTGTCTTTCATGATGACCAACATGGAACTGCAATTATTTCTTGTGCGGCTTTAATTAATGCCGTTGAAATAGCAGGTAAAAAACTTAGTGATGTTCGGATAATCGTAAATGGTGCAGGCGCAGCTGCTATTTCTTGCTCTAATCATTACGTGCATGCAGGAGCTAAACGAGAAAACATTTACATGTTTGATTCAAAGGGATGTATTACAAAAGACAGAAAAGATCTTAATAAATACAAAGAACAATTTGCACAGAATAAAGGTTTCCCTTCACTTGAAGCAGCTTTTAAAGATGCAGATGTTTTTGTCGGTCTTTCCGTTGGTGGTGTTGTTCAGAAAGAATGGGTTAAACAGATGGCTCCTAATCCTATAATCTTTGCTATGGCTAATCCTGATCCTGAAATTATGTATGATGATGCTGTTTCTGTTAGAAAAGATTTAATTATGGCTACAGGTCGCAGCGATTTCCCAAATCAGGTTAATAATGTTCTTGGGTTCCCTTTTATCTTCCGTGGTGCTTTGGATGTTAGAGCCACAAGCATTAATGACGAAATGAAGATGGCTGCAACTTTAGCTCTTGCTCGTTTAGCAAAAGAAAAAGTTCCCGAAATGGTTTTCAAAGCTTATGGCGGCGAAGAATTTACATTCGGTAAAGAATATATAATTCCTAAACCATTTGATCCGAGAGTGCTCTGGTATGTAGCTCCTGCTGTTGCTAAAGCTGCTATCGAAACTGGGGTTGCCAAGATCAAAGAAATGGACTGGGCTGCTTATGAGGATCAACTTAAAGAAAGACTTGGGCTTTCTAAAGAAATAATAAGAGGAATGGTTCACAAAGCTCAAAAGACTCCTAAAAAGGTTGTTTATCCTGAAGGAGAAGAAGAAAATATTATCAGGGCTGCTCACGCTGTTTATACTGATCAGATCGCATACCCTATCTTATTGGGAAATGAAAATATTATTAAAGATGAGATTGCAAAAATTGGTTATGATCTTAACGAGTTTACTATTATCGATCCTACTAAGAATAAGAAACTTGAAAACTATGCGCTCGAATTCTTTAAGAGAAGACAGCGTAAAGGAGCAACACTCTCTGATGCAAAGAGTCTTATCAAAAAGAAAGATTACTTTGGTTCAATGATGGTAGAACTTGGTGATGCCGATGCGATGATAAGCGGCCACACCACAAATTATCCAAATACTATTAAGCCCGCCTTACAATGTATTGGAGTTAAAGAAGGATTTAAAATAGTTTCCGGTTTGTACATCGTAATTACAAAGAAAGATACTTACTTTTTTGCAGATTGTACTGTTAATGTTAATCCAACTGCTGAACAATTATCCGAGATAGCTATCTCTGCTGCAAATACAGTAGCAGCATTTGATATTGTTCCTAAAATTGCAATGCTCTCGTTTAGTAACTTTGGAAGTGCACCTTACCCGGAATCCAAAAAAGTTATGGATGCAGTAAAGCTTGTTAAACAGAAACAACCCGATCTCATTATCGATGGTGAGATGCAGGCTGACACAGCTTTAGTGCCTGAATTACTTGAAAAGATTTTTCCATTTAACGAGATAAAAGGCAGTGCAAATGTTCTGATATTCCCTGACCTTGGTTCTGCTAATATTGCTTATAAATTACTGGCAAGAATCGGACAGGCTACTGTAATCGGTCCAATTTTAATGGGAATGAAAAAGCCGGTTCACGTTTTACAAATAAGCGCAACTGTTGATGATATAATTAATATGACCGCAATTGCAGTCGTAGAAGCAAATCATCAAAAGTAGTTTAATAAATTGTTTTCAATTAGTAGGTTTATAATATGTATCAAATAATTGATGCTGAATTTTTATCATAGAACATTAAAAGATTTATTATTAACGCTCCAAAGATTGCTCTGAAGAGAAAAGCAGGGCAGTTTGTAATTATCAGACTAATTTATGCGGGCGGAATTAAGACCGAGCTTTTACCTCCTATTATATTTTTAGGCGTTGGTGTTCTTACTGATTTCAGACCACTGCTTGGCAGACCAATTACATTTTTACTTGGTGCCGCTGCACAGTTGGGAATATTCATTGCGGCTTTAAGTGCTGCATATCTATTTGGTTTTACTCCAAGAGAAGCTGCAAGCATTGGAATAATTGGCGGAGCAGACGGACCGACGTCAATCTTTCTTGCAAGTAAGCTCGCCCCACATCTTTTAGGACCAGTTGCATTAGCAGCATATAGTTATATGGCGCTTGTCCCCATAATTCAACCTCCTGTTTTAAGATTGCTCACCACGAAAAAAGAAAGAGCAATTGATATGCCGCAGGCAAGACCCGTTTCAAGAACTGCGGTTATACTATTCCCGATATTTACCGGAGCGTTTGCTTCTTTAGCAGTACCGTCAAGTGCACCATTAGTTGGAATGTTGATGTTCGGAAATCTTATAAGAGAAAGTGGTGTAACAGACAGGTTAAGGAAAACAGCGGGTGGTGCTTTGATTGACATAGTAACTATCTTTTTAGGACTTGCTGTTGGGGCAACTATGGATGGGTCAAGATTTTTAAGTCCTCAGACTTTAATGATCTTTGGTTTGGGTGCTGTTGCTTTCATCTTTAGTACTGCCGGTGGAATTACCTTTGCAAAATTTCTAAATCTATTTCTTTCCGAAAAAAACAAAATCAATCCCTGCATTGGCGCTGCAGGAGTCTCGGCGGTACCAATGGCAGCAAGAGTAGTTCAGGATTTTGTGTCGCAAAACACTAATGGAAAAGTAAACCCGATTATGGCGGCTATGGGACCGAACGTTGCTGGCGTTATCGGTTCTGCAGTTGCTGCAGGAATATTTTTAGCTCTTCTCAGTTAAACCTTAATAGCTAATAAAATTATATGAGAATAATAACTTTATGGAGATAGCGGAATCCTGAAGTTTTGATATGTAATAGTATTTTATTTCAGCCCCGATAGATATATCATCACTCAATGGTTGAAGATAAGTTAGACCCGCGTGGTAACCTAAACTAAAAACCGAACTGCTTATTTTGCTCCCAAATAATTGAACATTATTAAACATAAAATACATCCCCCCACCTCCGTTTACTTCCAGATTGGGAAGAGTCTCTGGAAAAATAACCATTGAAGTGACAAATAAAACCGGAATGGAAACCATTGATGCTTTAAGAGAGGATGTGCCAAATTCATCAGACTGAATAGTTGATCGAATCCAGTATAAATAAAGATAACCGCTTTCTAATCCTACGCTTAGCAAATGTTCCGGATGCCACATTACTCTTATGGTACCACCGAAACCATTTTTATTAAGTTTATCAAATTCCAAGGTGGTTAAATATTGTGAATAACTGCCTCCGAGATCTACTGAGAAATGATACAACGTATCTTGGTTTTGTGAAAACGACAACGTTGCAAAAATAAAAACGAGTATTGCAGAAATTTTTAAAATCATAAATTGTTTTATCTGATATAATGATGATATGCAACCAGTGTCGGATGATTTGTAAGGAAACCGTCAAACTCACCATCACGCATAAAGCTTTCAACAAAAGCCGGTTCATCAAGTGTCCATACAAAAGCTTGTTTTCCTTCCGCGTGTATTTCTCTTACTAAATCAAGTTGAGTTCCTTGCGTCCATCTTGGCGCCCAGTATAAAGAACTTAATTGTCTTACAAAATCCGTAGTCAGTTCACAGAGTGATGGAATTGTTTCATAACCGGGATAACTTAGTAGATTATTTGCTTTATCCGAAGATGGAATGCCAATTACAATTTGCAGATCTCTATTTAAAGGATTTACTTTACTTAAAATTCTTTTTTGAATTTCAACTACTGCTGGGATTTCGTTCTTCTCTGACTTTAAGTCCAGCCACACAAACCGGAGTTTTGTATGTTCGAGCACATATTCTAAGGCATTTTCAAGCGAAGGAATCTTTTCGCCGTGAATTAATCTGATAAAAGTACTAATCTGAGCAAAAGTAAAATCTTCAATGTTTCCCCATATTACGCTTTTCTGTGTTAATCTTAAATTAATATCGGGGTCGTGATATAAAATCGGAATTCCGTCTGCTGTTAAACGGACATCAATCTCAATTCCGTTTGCACCAAGCCTTTCAGCAAGAGCAATCATTTCAATAGAATTTTCAGATGCTGGCAGATAATCTGAATTTCTACCACCGCCACGGTGAGCGAGAATATAAAAGTCATTCTGTTTTACTTTTTCACTAAAAGGTCGTAGATATCTTATAACAAATTCTTTATCAGGATAATTACTGCCGTTACCAAAAGCACCCCTTGCTGTAACTTGAAGATCAGTAGTATCCTCAGCAATAATTTTACTGCCACCTTCAAAAGAAGAAATTTTAAAATTAACTAATCCAATTTCTGTGCTGATTCCATATCGCCAATATCCTTTAAAGAAAACCACTGAATCCAGTCTTCCGCCGCGCATTATCATATACCCTACATTTGTATAAGTGAAAACAGACAATATATCTCC
>JALHTS010000269.1 GCA_022865965.1 Ignavibacteriaceae bacterium | reverse complement strand
TTGCAGAACCTTTTGCAACACCATCGATTGTAGTAAGCATGATTGTGGGGCGGTAATATTTTTCTACTAGTCTCGATGCAACAATTCCAATTACCCCAGGATGCCATTCTTCCTGATGAAGTACAATTGCCATCTCATTATCCAAATCAATTGAATTTTCGACCAACTGAAGTGCTGCATCAAAAGTATCTACATCAATTTTTCTTCTTTCATAGTTTTCTGTCTCTAAAACCTGTGCAAGCTCATTAGCTTCCTGCTGATTATCAGCAATTAATAGTTTTACGGCTCTATGTGCATCACCCAATCTTCCAACAGCATTAATTCTTGGTGCAAGTGTGAACACAATTTGTCCGGACGTTAAATTTCCTAAATGTAAATTGCTTGATTCAATTAATGCTAGAATACCTGGGCGAGGGTTTGTATTTATCTGATTCATTCCTTCTCTAACAAGAACTCTGTTCTCATCAATAAGAGGAACAATATCGGCAGCACCGGCAAGAGACACAAGATCAAAATATTTATTTGTCATTTCGCGTTTGCCGATTCTTTCGCAGATACCTTGAGCAAGTTTTAGTGCAACACCTGCGCCGGATAAATATTTATATGGATAATTACAATTTGGTTTGAGAGGATCCAGAACAGCAACAGCGGGTGGTAACTGATCTTTTGGCTGATGATGATCGCAAATTATAATATCCATCCCTATCTGATTTGCATAATTGGTTTCTTCTATTGCTGTAATCCCGCAGTCAACCGTAATAATAAGAGAAGCCCCATTGGCTTTTATCGTATCAATACCTTCTTTGGAAAGTCCGTAACCTTCTGTTAATCTTTTAGGGATATAAAAATCAACATTTGCATCAAGCTCTTTAAGAAAGAGATATAGAAGAGCAGTTGCACAGGTTCCGTCAACATCATAATCCCCGTAAATACATATAAGCTGATTTTCAGTAAGAGCCTGTATAACACGGCTGGTTGCATCTTCCATACCGTCCATTAAAAAGGGATTGTGAAGAGAATCAAGGGAAGGTCGGAAAAATGACCTGGCTTCTGAAAAGTTTTTGATGTTGCGTAAAACCAAAAGCCTTGCCAGAACTTCTGAAATGTTTAGGGAATCTGCTAAGGCTTTTACAGAGTAAGGATCTTCAATTTCTCTTATAGTCCAGCGTTTCTTCAACATAAGAATTATAAGCCCAAATTACGGCCCTGCTATTTCGAAGAACACACCATATAACTTAATCCTGTAAGCCGAATTCTGTAACCCCGACAAGTCGGGGCGGCAGCCATTTGTCTTGTCATGCTATTACTAACATGATCCAGCGATCTACCCGAAGGTAACGCAGGGCGAACAACCCTGTTCCGAAATATTTCGGAATGACCTTCATACTTGACCTTGCTTCGGGTGTGGTTTGCCAAGCCTCCTATGTTACCATTGGAGCGGTGAGCTCTTACCTCGCCTTTTCACCCTTACCCCGAAGATAACTACCTTACGGCAGTTAAACCAGAGCGGTATATTTTCTGTGGCACTTTCAGTTATCCCGATAAATCGAAACACCCGGGAGTTACCCGGCACCCTGTTCTGTAAAGTTCGGACTTTCCTCCCCCCGATAAATCGGGGAGCGGCTGCCCGGATTAAATTATATGATTATTCTTTTATAAAATGGAGACAAATTAATTTTTTAACTAATCCACTCCTGTCAATTACTAATTAAACTAAAATATTAGATATAAAGATGTAAAAGTTTCTCGTTGCGAATATAATAAATTATGGCAGTAGAATCATCAGAAAAGAGAGAATTGAAAATTTAGTTTTTGAATAAAACCGGGGACATAGAAAGGAAAAATTTTCCTCCATTTTGCTGCTGCAAAATCCTAAGTTTTTATGGATTTGCAGCGGTCTAAGGTTTAATTTTAATCTTATTCTTGCGAATCAGCAATTTCTTGTGAAACAAGAATTCTACCACAATACTCGCAGAAGAAAAGCTTATTATTTCTTCTTATTTCAAGCTGACGCTGAGAGGGAACTATATTGTGACAACCCGAGCAAGCAGACCGTTTTATTGTAACTACTGCCTTGCCTTTTTTAGCCTTTCTGATTCTCATATAAACGGAAACATCGGCTTTCTTTACCTGTCCTTCAATTTTTTTTCTTTCCGCTTGAAGTTTTAATTCTTCTCTTTCGTTCGCCTTGATGATTTCTTTCAAATCAGCTTCTTTTTCTTTAAGTCCTTTTTGCAGCTCATCTAGTGCCGGTAAACTTTCTTCAATCTGTTGTGATAAAGATTTGTTTAAATTTACCAAATCATCGTTCTCAGCTTCCATTTTGGTTATTTGTTCTTCAGTATGATCGATTTCTTTTGTGAGGGCATCATACTCTTTGTTATTTCTTACCTGGTATAATTGAGCTTTAAATCTTTTTTGATTTTCAAGAAGACGTTCCATTTCTTTTTCGTTTGATTCTTTTTTCTCAACTGATTCTTTCTGTTGTTTCTCTTTACTCTGGATATCTTCCTTCATTTCAGTGATTTTGCTTTCGAGGTCTTTAACAGTATTTGGTAAGTCGCCGCGAAGTTCTTCCAGCACATCAAGCTGATCATCAATAAATTGAAGTTGATAAAGTGTCTTTAGTCTATTTAACAATTTGTTTCTACTCCTTAGATATTATAAAATTTAATGGGATTTGTAGTTCCCGTATACTTAAAAACTTTGTTTTTTTTGTTTGACAAAAATTTCTTTAATTTCTTTTCGACTTCATCCAGGGAAAATATCTCTGTTTCGTAATGACCGGCATCAATTAATAAAATTTCATGCTGTGCATCATCAAAAGAGTGATATTTAACATCGGCAGTAATAAAAGCATCAGCTTTTTTATTAATAGCTGTTAAGAGTAAATCGCTTCCTGATCCCCCGCAAACAGCAACTTTTTTAATTTTATTGTTTTTCCCTTTTGTGTATCTGAAGTTTTTTATTTTTAATGATTTATACACATAGTTCAAAAAATCTTTTTCGTTCATTGGTTGTTCCAGATATCCCAGAACACCCATTCCGTAATTAATGTTTTCATTTGCAAGAGGATAAAGATCATAAGCAACTTCTTCATAAGGGTGAGCATTAATCATTGCTGAAATAATTTTGGAAGAGTTGAATGAATCTATTAAAACCTCGAGCTTAACTTCATCTACGTATTCAAGATTTGTTTTTTTGCCCAGCCTTGGATTAGATTTTGCCGAGCCTTTGAAAGTTCCTGTTCCAATAGTTCTAAAACTGCAGTGAGTATATTCCCCAATTACTCCACCGCCGGCATTATGAATTGCTTCAGCAACCTCATCAATATGTGTGAAAGGAACAAAAACCGAAAGCTTGAACTGGTTTGAGGATAAGTTCTGAAGAAAAGTAGAATTTTTTAGATTAAGTTTTTCTGCAAGTTTAAAGCTTACTCCATCTTTTGTAAAATCTAAGTTTGTGTGTGCTGAGTAAAGTGTGATGTTATGCTTGAAAAGTTTTTCTATTATTCTGGAGGTTTTGTCGGACTGTGTATCTATCTTTTTAAGTGGTCGAAAGAGTAGCGGATGATGACTAACAATAAGGCTGCAATTCTTCTTGACTGCTTCATCCACCACCTTATCGTTTAAGTCAAGGCAGAGCAGAATGTTTTTTAATACATTGTCTGCAGAGCCAACTTGCAATCCGACATTATCTTTATCCCAGGCAATGCCTTTGGGCGCCCAGTCTTCTATGAATCTAAATATTTCGTAACATTTCATAAAATTGACAAAAAAAAGCACCCCGGGTTTATCGGGGTGCATTCTTAAAAAATCAAGACCTTAAGCTGTTTTGTATCTTTATTTCCGTTTGCTCAAGGAGAAGTAACTTTTCTTTTTCTTTCTTATAACCGTTCATATTAAGTGACTAAATATAAATTATCTTCTTTAAATAAACAATTTTTAATTGTGTTTTGTATCAATCCAGCGATTATCCTCCTTAATTAGCTCAATTAATGCGTTTACGGCTTCTTTTGTGGGTACATTTCGGCGCACAATGTCCTTTTCTCTATAAAGGGTAATTTTATCTACCCCTGAACCAACGTAACCATAATCAGCATCTGCCATTTCTCCGGGTCCGTTTACAATACAACCCATCACGGCTATCTTAACCCCCTTAAGATGTTCGGTTTGTTGGCGGATTTTTTCTGTTGTTTCCTGTAGATCAAACAAAGTTCTTCCACAGGATGGACAAGCGATATATTCTGTTTTGGATATTCTGACCCTTGCAGCCTGTAATATTCCAAACAATGTCCTGTTGATAATTTTTTCAAAAGATTCTTTTTTGTTTATAAAACTTCTTATATAAGTATTTTGAGTTGAGGGATTTTCCTTAATACTTTGAACGGAAATCCAAACTCCATCACCAAATCCATCAATCAACAAGCCGCCAAGGTCTGTTGATGCATATAATCGTAATTGGTCAAAACTTACATCGGAATAATATATTCTTATTATAACGGGATTCTCAATCTGCTTTTCCAACAATTCAAAAAATGCTCTTCGTTGTTCTGCCATTCCGTGAAGATTATTCGTCTCTAAAACTAAGACAACAGTTTTATCTGATTTTAATTTGTCGTGAAGTTTCTCATTTAAATTTTCTATTCTAATATTAAGAAAGTTGAGTTCATCAGATAATTTAATATTATTAAGATATTCATCGACATTAAGTATCGGATAACTGTTATTGTCGTTCTCTAAACTTTTCCAGATGTTATAATCATAAATAGCCTTTAAACCATTGGGACAATTGAATGGTAGGATTTTATTGCCGAGATAAATCAAATCAGCCGCACTATCTGTGAGATTCCATTTATCAGTTTGTTCATTGTATGAAAACCCAATATCTTTTAAATCTATATAATTAAGAACGCCACGCTTTAAATAATCTGCTACTACATGCGGAACATTGCTTTCGCCAATTCCCAAAACCTCAAAGGACTTTCTTTTGCTGTAAATAAAAGGATCAATTGGTGAATCATCAATTGGTTTTATCGGGTTATGTTTTTCTCTTTCTTCATATCTTTTTGCAAGCGCAATTGCAACGGGAGCTTCAAATTCAGGATCTTCGGTTAGTGACACCCGTATTGTATCGCCAATTCCATCTTCAAGCAATGTTCCAATTCCAACTGCTGATTTAATTCTACCATCTTCGCCACCGCCAGCTTCGGTTACACCAAGATGTAGAGGATAATTCATTCCTTCATCTTCCATCTTTCTTATTAAAAGTCTGTAAGCCCGAACCATCACCTGCGGATTGCTTGCTTTCATTGAAAGAACAATGTTATGATAATTGCTATCCTCACAAATTCTTAAAAACTCTAAAGCAGACTCAACCATTCCAAGTGGAGTATCGCCGTAACGACTCATTATTCTATCAGATAAGGAACCATGATTTGTTCCGATTCGCATTGCGGTTCCATATTCCTTACAAATTTTAACGAGCGGAGTGAATTTTTCTCTTATTCGCTCCAGCTCAGCTTCATAGTGAGTATCGGTGTATTCAGCGATATTAAATCTTTTTTTATCGGCATAGTTGCCGGGATTTATCCGTACTTTTTCAACAATTCTTGCTGCAAGTTCTGCAGCATTTGGAGTGAAGTGAATATCTGCAATAAGAGGAACATTATATCCACGTGCTCTTAATTCTTTTTTTATGTTTTCAAGATTCTGTGCTTCATTAATGCTTGGGGCAGTTATTCTTACATATTCGCATCCTGCTTCAACCATACGTATTGTTTGTTCAACAGTTGCCTTGGTATCCATTGTATTAGTAATAGTCATTGATTGAATACGGATAGGATTATTTCCGCCAAGCGGAATATCTCCAATATAGACTTCTCTGGTTTTATATCGTGAATATTGGGTTAGGCTATTACAATATTTTTTAAGATTATTTATTGATTCCGTCATGCTTATTTATTGTTATTTGTAATCTTTAAATGATAAAAATCAGTTTTTAGGTTTATAACTAAAAAGTTAAGATTCCGAACAAAATATAAAAATATTATTCACCACTCTGAAAGAATAAAATATTACTCATTTTGATTCTTATTATATTTGGATATGCGAATCCCGGAATCAAAAATAGAAGAGATAAGAAACGCCGCAAATATTGTGGATGTTATTTCGGAATATGTTCCCTTAAGAAAAAGAGGAAAGAACTACATTGGGCTTTGTCCGTTTCATTCCGAAAAAACGCCTTCATTTACTGTTAGTGATGAAAAACAAATTTTCCACTGCTTTGGCTGTCACACTGGTGGAAATGTTTTTAAGTTCATAATGGATTATAAGAAAATCTCTTTTGTTGAATCAATACAGGAATTAGCCGAACAGGTAGGAATAAATCTCGAGTATGAGGAAAGTGGAAGTCCCGAAAAGCAAAGTGAACAGGAAGAGTTATACGATATTAATACGGAAGCAGCAAGATACTTCTCAAACAATCTACTGAACGATTCCGAAGGTGAAATTGCAAGACAATATTTTCAGAACAGAAACATAAAGCCTCAAACATTAAGAGCATTCGGACTTGGTTATGCCCTCAACGGCTGGGAAAATCTTATAAATTACCTGAAACAAAAAAATATCGATCTGGAAAAAGCTCTACAGCTTGGATTAATAGGACGAAATAATGATGGAAGAGTTTTTGATAAATTAGCAGGAAGAATAATCTTTCCAATTTTCTCTCCAAATGGAAGAGTTGTTGCCTTTGCCGGAAGAATTTTAGGCAAAGATGCAAAAGGCGCAAAGTATATAAACTCACCCGAGTCTATTATTTACGTTAAAGGAAGAATTTTATATGGTCTTTCGCATGCTAAAGATGAAATACGCAGACTTAACAAAGCAATTATTGTTGAAGGTTATATGGATTTGATTTCGCTTTATCAGAGCGGAATTAAAAATGTTGTTGCGGTATCAGGTACTGCTTTAACAGATGATCAGACACAGTTGCTTTCACGTTATACAAAAAATGTTGTATTGATTTTTGATGCGGATGCTGCAGGTATTAAAGCGTCTATGCGAAGTATAGAAATATTGTTGAAGAAAGATTTCGATATTAAAATTGCTACACTTCCCAAGGGTGAGGATCCTGATTCTTACGTTCATAAATACGGCAAAGATGAATTTGAGGAAATTATTAAGAACTCAGAAAATTTTCTGGAATATCAAACAGCATATTACGAGAACCAGGGAATGTTTGATGACTCAACTACAACGGTTGAAGCAATACGAGAACTCGTAAAACCTGTTGCCCTCATCGATGACGAACTCAAACGAAATGTTTTAATCAAAACCATTTCACGCAAATTTAATCTGAGAGAAAAGCTTATTGAATCTGAATTAATTCAGGCAATCTCCGTTCTCAAAAAACAAACTCAAACAAAAATTAATCAGATTAGAGACAAGGACACTTTACCAAAAGATATTTTGTTTGATCACAATAAAAAAACCGTATCCTCAGTTATTTATAATATTGAAAAAGAGTTTATCAAACTTCTCTTTGAGGGGGATGATAAAATTCTGGAACTTATTCTTCATTACATCAATCCCGAAGATTTTATAATAGAAGTAAATGAAAAAATTTTCGAAAGAATAAAAGAAATCCAAAATGAGGGCGGTGATCTGAAGGCGGCCAATCTTTTTGCACAATTCGATGATGAGAACATTCAGACATATCTGCGGGAAATAACAATTGATGAACATTCTATTAGTCCAAACTGGGATGAATACACAATGAACAAGATAAGAGAAAAAAGTTCACAGAAGTACGTAAAAGATCTTATAATCAAGCTTAAGCAGTTGCAAATAGAGTATAAAATTTCTGAAAATAGTAACTTGATTGAAAGTGCAGATTCCGAAGAAGAAAGTTTGCAGCTGTTAAAATTGAATAACGAACTAGAAACGGAGAAACGAAGAATAAAAGAAGATTTGAGCGCCGAGTAATTTTTAGTTTTGATCTCGATAAACTAGATGGGCAGACACCTGCAATTGAGTATTCAACTAATTTAATGAAACAAGTTTTATATTGGGATGGCGATAAATTTGTACAAAACAAATAATAAAAAAGCCGCTTTCGCGGCTTAAACCCCCAGGAATATTTGTTTTTAATGAATTTTCTGAATTTATAAACCTTATAGAGTAAAAAGCCTTACTGTCGGAAAAAGAACAGTAAAAAAATAAAAATTATTCCTATGTTTGGTTATTCAATTTCAAATATGGAATTATTAAACACTCTTAAATCATTTGCTTCTGATGGGGAGGTAAATCAGAAACTTCTAAATCAACTGATTGAAAAGACTTATCAATTAGCTGTCGCAAACATTAATTATCATCATAAAAAAGTTTACAGGCTAATTCAAAAAGATATTTATTCTGTTGATGCTATAGCAATTGATGCAATTGCACCACTTTTTGTAAAAGATCAGGAAAGCCACAAAATTCCCTTAATAAATGCTTTTAATAACTGGAACCCGAAAATCGATACTGAGGATACGGCATTATTTTTCTTAACAAAAGTTACGGCAGGTAGAGTTGAGCAGCATATCTTTAGTTTACTTCGAGAGCTCGATCCGTTTTTTTTTAAAATTTTGGATTCTGTTAATTACCTGACAAAAACCGGAGAGTTTAAAAAAATATGTCATGCCGGCAAATCATTTATTGTTGAAAAAAGTATCGACGCTATTGACGGAAAAACAATTACTAAAGAAGAGTTTGACAACATCCCGGCACCGATTTTTATAAAAAAGAAAAAACTGTTGGAAAACCACATCAATTATTTAAAAAAGGAAACCGCATATTTCCCGGCGATTCCATTAAATGAACTTGTTATCAGAATAAAGCATATCAATTTTGCAGATTATTTTGTATCGGATTCTACAGCTGATTTATCAGTTAAATACGATCTTCTACAGTTTGTTGAGATTGGATTAGAAGCTGCTCTTGAGAAACTACATGTATCATATTTTCACAAAGGAAAGTTAAGTCAGTTTGAGGCAGAATATTTCGAGAAGGTTTTAAAGGATATGTCAAAAGATTTATTGGATGGCGGCATAAATCCTGGAATGTATGAATATTTTACTGTCCATATTAAAGATCTGAAAAAGGAATTTTATTTAAATAATTATCATAATATTATTGAATATTTAGTGAAAGTTATGAAAACGACCGTTGCGGAACAGATACAGGAGAAAATTTAATCACGTTTCCGAACAAGCAATTTTTTTATCTATAATATATATGAATTTGTAAGTAAGTTTTATTTGTAACCAATGTTAACAGAAAAAGACATATTTGATTTTGTGTTTTTTCCACAAAATCTTTCTGAAGAAAAGCAAGATAGAATATTAAAGTCGTCAAATTTCGATGGTTTGATTGATTTTTATTCAAATCTCAAAAGTGAAATCAATAAACAGATAAGCGAAAGTGTCCGGGAGAAGTTATTAGAAAAAATTAATCTTTACAAGGTTCAAAAATTTTTTCGTTTGAAGCTGGTCGAGGAACCCAAGACCAGGAAAAACAGCGAATTTCTTGTTCTAGCCGCAGCTTCTTCGCCTGAAGAACCCAATATAATAGCACAATCATTTATTGATGAACCGAATCATCTCCTTGTTCGCGTAATAAAATCTAAAGATATTACACGTATCTACACTTTTTCTACTGAGGATAAAGCATTAAAAAACATCAAAATAAAAATACTGCCTTCTGGAAAAGAATTTTTTATGCCGGATAATTCTTTCCCTCTTGAAATAAAAGAAAATCTTTTAATTAGCGAAGTACAAATCGAGCTTGATTAAAAGTAATCAAGATTTTCCTTTATACCATTCTTTATTTAATTTCGACTGAATAATTTTTCCTTTATAACTTTTTTTGAAATGAATTACAGACAGGCAAAAGACGGAAAGCTGATGATTGAAATCCTTCCCGATAAATGCGATTTCTGTGGCTGCTGTGTCGGTATTTGTCCTGAAGATGCAATTGAATTAAAAGAAGCGGAGATATTTATAATTGATGAACGATGTACAAATTGTGCAAAGTGTGTGTGGAGTTGTCCGATTGAAGTAATTAAGTTTAATACTGAAGGAGTTTTGCTTTAATCAGCGTAAATCCGTGTCATCCGTGTTCTATTAAATCGCAATAGAACGCGGATAACACAGATTTAACGGATTAACACAGATTTAACGGATTAACACAGATTTAACGGATTAACACAGATTTAATACAATGAAAACTAATTATGATATAATCGTCGTCGGTGCCGGACCAGCAGGAAGTATGGCTGCACGTTTTGCTGCCGAGCAAGGTGTTTCCGTTCTGATACTTGAGAAAGACAGGGACGTTGGTTATCCTGTGCGTTGTGGTGAAGCAATAAGTAAAGCAGGAGTTGAAGAATTTATTTCTTCTGATGAAAAATGGATTGCAGCAAAGATCAGTAAATTTTCATTAAACGCGCCTGATGGAAGCGAAGTTATAATTGATTTTGGTGAAGCCGGATATGTTCTTGAACGAAAAATATTTGATTATGAATTAGCTAGAACTGCTGCAGATGCCGGAGCAGAAATTCTTACACGCGCGTATGCTAATGATTTGTTGTTTGATGACGGAAAGGTAAGCGGAGTTAAATATGAATATCAGGGCGAACAAAAAGAGGTTAAAGCTAAAGTTGTAATCGCTGCAGATGGTGTTGAATCAAGAGTTGGGCGTTGGGCTGGATTAAAAACACACATTGATTTCCGTGATATGGAAAGCGCAGTACAGATTACTGCCGCAAACATTCCTATCAATCAGGATACACTCTACTTCTACTTTGGAAAGGATGTTGCGCCAAATGGCTACTTCTGGATTTTTCCAAAAGGGCAGAACAAAGCAAACATTGGACTTGGTATAAGTGGATTGATTGGAAAAGATAAATCAGCCCAATCTTTTCACGATGATTTTATGAATAAACATTATCCCAATGCGCCGATCCTGACAAAAATTGTAGGCGGTATTCCGTGCTCTATCACACTTGATAAAATATCTGCACCGGGAATTATGCTTGTAGGCGATGCAGCAAGACAGGTTAATCCGTTAAGCGGCGGAGGTATTGCAAGTGGAATGATTGGTGGAAAGATTGCGGGCACGATTGCTGGTGAAGCTGTTAAAATGAATAAGCTTGATCATATCTTAACTTACGATAAAGCATGGCATGATCGACTCGGTAAACGACACGAAACATATAACCGGATTAAAGAGGGAATTTATAATTTCTCTGATGATAAGTTTAACAGTATTGCTCACTCTGTTCTTAAAATTCCAATTGAGAAGAGAACGTTGGGAAAAGTTTTTACAACTGCTTTAGTTAATAGTCCGTCTTTGCTTGTCGATATTGCAAAGGTGTTTATAGTTTAATCTGACTATGTAACTACAGGCTTTGTGACAGCAGAAAAAACTTTATGCTTTAATACGTATCAGTAATACCGATATTTACTTTTTCAACTTGAAATCACATAAATAAATCATTACATTTCTCGTGATTATTCTGGGGTCAATATGAAAAAAATAATTTTTGTATTCAGTTTATTTCTCTTAACTTCTTACTCATCTCTACCTCAAACGCAGATTCTTAGAGTCGGTAATGCCGTCCAGTATTGGCACGATACAAGTCCTCCGGAAATAAGACTTACAATTGGAACCGAGACAATCAACGGTAAAGAATACTTCATACGAAAGTTTGCTTATTATCCTTATGTACTTCCACATTACTATCAAATAACACGGGAACGCATTGAAGGGGATAGTCTGTATTTTGTTTTATCCTCCCAAAACACCGATTCGCTTATTTTTAATTTTAATTGGCTCCCTGGTACAGTTGTAAAAAAAGACACACAACTTAACGTAGTTATTCACGAACGAATTGACAGTATAAAAATAGAAACAACATTTATGCCTGATGACACAGTATATTATTTAGGAATAGTTGGAATTGATTTAATCTCAGGAGATACATTACAAGTCCTTCCATTGATTAATAAAATATATAAAAAATTCGGATCATTCTATTGGGGAATGTGGGCTATAATGGAAGGTGTAAAAATTGATGGAATAAGATATGGAACGGTCTTTCCTTTTCCTGAAGAAGTATCGTTTTCGTTAGACAGTATATTTGTTCTCTCTGTTGATGATACTGGTTCGGTTTATATAGTCAATAACTCGGATTATGAATTAATGATTGATTCGGTCATATCAGTAGGATCATTTTATGGTTATAGTGGTTGTTTCTCAATGCCTCAATTAGATTTTCCATTCTATCTTTATCAAACATTGCCTAACCAGTGGATAGACACACTCGGTATAATCATTCCTACACATGATTCTGTGCGGGTTTCTTTTTATGATGTTGATCTATGTCCAGTCTGCGACTCCCACATAGAAGATTATTTTATTGATACTTTAAGATTTGTATTTAGGTATAAGTATTATCAGAATTATGAGTATAGATTTTCTTTATCAATTCAAATTTCGGGAGAAGGTCATCCATCAACTATCGAAGAAACGATTATTAACTTGAATGAATTTGTGCTTTATCAAAACTATCCAAATCCATTTAATCCAAGCACGAGTATTCAGTATGTAGTAGGCAGTGGGCAATTCGTACAATTAAAAGTTTATGACGTTTTAGGAAATGAAATTGCAATATTAGTTAACGAAGAAAAACCAGCGGGTAGTTATGAAGTCAATTTTAAGGCTTCTAAATTATCCTCAGGAATTTATTTCTACAAACTGCAAGCAGGAAGTTTTTTTGAAACTAAAAAAATGATCCTCCTGCGTTAAACCTGACTGCCGTCAGGCAGGACTTTGCAGAGTGAAATTATTCTGAAATGATTTATGTTGTATAGAAAATTAAGCCAATGCGCTTTCGTGACCCGAATC
>JALHTS010000033.1 GCA_022865965.1 Ignavibacteriaceae bacterium | reverse complement strand
CTTCTGGAAGTGTAGGTACTTTCGCTATACAGCTTGCCAAGTACTTTGGTGCGCACGTTACCGGAGTATGCAGTAATGCGAATTTAGAAATGGTGAAATCTCTGGGAGCTGATAAGGCCATTGATTACACTAAAGAGGATTTTACTAAAAGCGATGAGACTTACGATGTTATTTTTGACGTTGTAGGTAAGATTACTTTCTCACAATGTAAAAGCTCATTAAAACAAAAAGGAATTTATCTTGAAAATTTGCTTGAGCTGCAGGATATGCTGAAAATGATGTGGACTTCAATTATCGGCGGTAAGAAAATTAAAGGTGGCGTATCAAAAGAAAGTGTTGAAAATCTAAATTTCTTCATAGAACTTATTGAATCGGGAAAGTTAAAACCGGTCATCGATAGAAGCTATCCATTGGAACAGACTGCCGAGGCTTTCAGGTATGTTGAAAAAGGACATAAAAAAGGAAATGTAGTAATAACTTTGGAAGAATAATTATGAAAGCAATTGTATGCACAAAATACGGACCACCCGAGGTGCTTCAACTAAAAGATGTTGAGAAACCTGTCCCTAAAGAAAATGAAGTATTGATAAAAATATATGCAACAACCTGCCATATTGGAGATGTAAGAGTAAGAAGTTTCGATGTCCCCTTTTGGTATAAGATTCCCTTCCGTTTATACTTGGGCGTAATAAAACCAAAGAGACCCATATTGGGCATGGAGTTAGCCGGGGAGATTGAGTCTGTAGGCAGGAAGGTAAAACGATTTAAAGTGGGTGATAAGGTGTTTGCATGTACTGGATTTGTTTTTGGGGCTTATGCTGAGTATAGGTGTCTGGCTGAAGACTCGAAACATATAAGAAATGGTATGGTGGCAATTAAACCATCCAACATGACCTATGAGGAAGCCGCAGCCGGTGTTACTACGGGTGGAATTACAGCGCTGGTAGGTCTTCGAAAAGGGAAAATCCAAAGTGGGAAAAAAGTAATGGTTTACGGAGCTTCCGGAAGCGTAGGTACTTATGCGGTACAACTTGCCAAGTACTTCGGGGCAGAAGTTACAGGTGTGTGCAGTACCATCAATCTTGAAATGGTGAAATCACTGGGCGCCGACAAAGTAATTGACTATACGAAGGAAGATCTATCGAAATATAGTAAAGAATATGACATTGTATATGACGCAGTTGATAAACTACCATCTTCACGAGGGAAAAAGCTGCTGGCTGAAAAAGGAATTTATGTTAAAGTCGGAACAGACGATAAGAATATAAGCATCAAAGACTTTGATTTTCTCAGAGAACTTGTAGAAGAGGGAAAGTTGAAAGCAATTATTGATAAAGTATATCCGTTTGAGCAAATTACTGAGGCTCACAGGTATGTCGAAAAGGGACACAAAAAGGGAAATGTGGTAATTACTTTGGAACGGAATAGCAAAACATAACAAATTAGAGGAACTGAAATGACAAACACTAATAACAATACAACTCAAAACAAAATAGCAAAACTCGTCATATTCACTATATACGTTTTATTAACCAGCAATTTATTTGCTCAGGGAAAAGATACTTCATTAACAGATTTAAACTCAACCAGGAATAATTTCAATCGTTCAATTAACATGTGTCCGGGTGGAATCATTTTTGGAATATACTCAGCTAACTTTGAATATTTATTCACTAAATCCCATGGACTGGTTGCCAGGTTTGATTATGAATCAGTTTCTGAATCTTTTTCTGGTGAAAAAATTGATGCGAACAGTTATGCCATTATTTTGAATTACCGCTATCATTTTTCCGGAAACTTGGAATCAGTATTTCT
>JALHTS010000268.1 GCA_022865965.1 Ignavibacteriaceae bacterium | reverse complement strand
CTGTAGTTAAAACACGATCGTAACGTTTTGTATAAGAATAGTAGTCGAATGTGGGCTTCATTCCTGTCAAGTTACAAGAAAGCTGAAGCGGGCTGCAACCCCTGAATTTACTACTATCATGGCTATTATTTTTATACATTGTTACCTGCCGGCTTTTTCTACATTATCACTTTTCTTCTTTAATAGTATTGTTATCTACTTTATCCCAATCTGCATAATGAGTTATATTAATATTGGTTTTTGGTTCGGTAGTATGATTTTCATTACTATTATAGTTCCATTCCATGGTGGATGATCCTCCACCTGACTGCGTGGTTATAAGTGCTTCAGCTCTGACCAGTCCTATTGGGAAAGCCTGATCACGTGGAGCTACTCTGTCGCCATGTGTAGGATCGGTTGGAATCCAACCATAATTGGGCAAATAAACTTCAACCCATCTATGATACACATCGTCCATGTAAGCAAGTTCCTTCCTGTCCCAGGTTGAACCCACATATCTTGTTGGAAGACCTGCTGCCTTGCAGAGTGCAATAAAAACAAATGAATACTCCGAACAAGAACCATGTCCGTTGGTGATTACCGTTGGGGCAGTATCCCAGGCTCCATCCATAATATAATGTAAATGGTCAATTAAGTATTGATGTAAATTCCGCATTATCCAGTATGGATTTTTTTCATCTCCAACTACTTTCTTAATTGTTTCCTGTATTATCTTACTGTTAATTTGATATTTTTCATCATCCAAAAGATACTTATTCTTAATTTCTTTGGGTATGTCATTTAAAGAACCAACATTTTCAGGATAAATGAAATATCGAACATTATACGATTCAAAAACAGTGGTAACTTGAATTTCTGTTTTTTCGCCTGGTTTTAAATCATCGAAATGGAACAAAGCAGTTTTTTGCCCCCATTTATCAGTTAAAATCTTGGTGGGTTTAATATTATAGGCAAATTCCCCTAAAATGGTTTGATTATCCCTATTTTCCGGGAGTGCAACATTTACGTCAAGGGTCAATATTTTTCCGGGTCCGTAGCAAGTAGTATTGTGATTGAATGTTACTTTGTGCATTTGTTTGTCTTTACGGATAAATTTATCATTGTCCCTTATTTTTAATTGATAAATTTTATCATCTTCGTAATCCACAACCCACAATTTATTATCCATATAAGCCAAGCCATGCACGTATTTGCCGGGGGCATCCAAAATAATAATTACAAAACCTGTATTGGGATCTACCATGTAGATTTCATCGCTGCCACTGTCCGAAATCCATAGATATTTGCCATCAAAAGTGATTCCCTTGGGATCGCTGGTTGGTGATGCAAATGATTTAATTGTGGTGCCATCAACCTGGCTGAACTGGATTACTTTGTCTGAAATGTCATCGACACACCAAAGATATTTGCCATCCCAGGTTAAACCTTTAGGACTTTTAGAGGGCGCCTGCAGTGTTTTTAAAATAGTACCGTCTTTCGGGTCAATTTTAAAAATCATGCCATCAAGGTCTTCAGATTTATCGGTCCTGCCCCTGTAATCAGCATTCCACAGATATTTACCATCCCAGGCTAATCCCATTGGCCAATATGCCGGCGATTCAATTTGTCGGATAAGTGCACCTGTTTCGGGATCTAAACAATAAAGTTTATCAGTTCCCCTATCTGCCAACCACAGATTTTTTCCATCAAAACATAGTCCGGTCGGATAGCTGCCCGGTGTACTAAAAGATTTAATTACTTCACCGGAAAATGCGAAAGTAATTGAATAAAATGCAAAGCATACCAATAATGTTGTTAATAGTTTCTTCATAATAATCTCCTGTTTTAGTTATAATATAATTGATTATAGATAATGGTGTCTGAATTCTCCTGATTATTTTCAATTATTATACTTGATGCCCATCAATGTTACTGCCAAAAAACTGAAAGAGTGTCTTATTTTCAGCTTGCAGGTAACTTGTTTATACCAGCCATAAACCTGCACATATACAACAAAATTCTGCTGGCTTTGTGCCATAAATGGCTGTATTTATTTCTTTCACAAACATAAAAAAATATTATTATAAATCATCAAACGGACTCTTTATTTGTTGAATATTCTTTGTGCTTACATGCGTATATATTTCTGTGGTTCTGCTGCTGCTGTGTCCCAATAATTCCTGGATGTAACGCAGGTCAGTACCACTTTCCAATAAATG
>JALHTS010000032.1 GCA_022865965.1 Ignavibacteriaceae bacterium | reverse complement strand
AAATCTGCTTGATGCAATTCACATTTGTTTAAATGAAAATTCAAAAAATCTTGGTGTGCTGGTTTGTCTTAACGGAGAAATAAATGCTGCAAGCGAAGTGACAAAAATTTATTCGGATTCAGTAGATACTTTTCAGAGTTTAGATTTTGGAGCGCTTGGATTTGTTCAGAACGAGAGAATTGTTTACAACAGATTGCCGCGCAAACTTGAAACTCTTGAAACAGATAACATCAATACAAACGTCGATCTAATCACTGTTTGCGCAGGTATGGATGAAAAGTTTTTTACGTTTTCTGCCGATAGTGAAGTTGATGGAATTGTAGTTGAAGCTTTGGGAATTGGCAATGTTCCTCCTAAAGCCTTTGAAGGAATTAAATATGCAACTCAGAAAGGAATTCCGGTTGTGCTTGTTTCTCGTTGTCCCGCAGGTGAAACTGATTACATTTACAGTTATGAAGGGGCGGGAGTTCATCTTCATAATCTTGGAGTAATGTTTTCGGATTATCTAAACGGACAGAAAGCAAGGATCAAACTTATGCTCGCTCTTGGAAAAACTAAAGATAAAGATGAACTGAAAAAGCTTTTTGAGAATTGACATTCCTCAACTCAACAATTCAAATGAGACAGATTAATTGAACTCCCAAGGGAGTTCTTTTTTTGGGAGGCGTTTTATGTTACAAACGTTTGACTCCTACGGAGTCATCTTAGTTAATGCAATCAGCTAATAATCGTTCATTAGTATCTAAATTTTTACGAAAATAAATTAATCCGACAACCCGCATAAGGTAGTTCAAAAGTGCTGTTGTCATTTCGACCATATGGAGAAATCTTGAGTTCCGCTGTGATTCATCGTTGTTCCTGCAGACACAGGCTGTGATTTCCGAGCAAAATGATTTTGACTATCCTTAATAAAAAACTATGAGGAGTTGACTCCTTTAGAGTCATTAAAAAATCAATTGTTTTACTAGCTCCGTAGGAGCTAAATGTTTGTAAAAACACAAAACCCCCAAAGTCATTGATATTCCGTTAGGAGTGCAACATTTAGTTTCTAAGTTTACATTTTTATAAACCTTAGAATCAAAATATCTCAGTCGCCAATCATTTCGTTAATTGTTTCTCTTAATACTTTCAATTCCTTTTTTTGTTGAATTTACTGATCAGTAAAATTTTGAAAAAATGTTGTGAAATTAGAACAGAAAATCTAATTTAATATGAACAAAAAGATTCACTAATCTTTGAGACATAAAATGAAGAGAATAATTCTGTTTCTTCCGTTATTATTGGCTGCGTGTGATCACGGTTTAGAGCCGAAACCCGAACAGTTTTCCGGCTTTAGTGGTGAAGTCACTTTTATTGGTGAATGGCCCGACAGCATAAAACGCTCACATATAGTAATTTTCAAAGATCCCCTTCTGGTTGAATCAGATTTTGTTTTGGATAATTTAAGATTTATCAGCCAGGAAATTTCCTTTGGAGTGAGTACTTACGAATTCAGTTCGCTTGATCGGGCAATAATTCCTGCTTCTCCGGGAGCTTTTGAACCCGGTGATTATGCCTATGTTGCCGTTGCTCATCAATCAACTGAAACAATATCACTGGTTCGTAAAGATTGGTATGTCTCCGGTATTTATTATGCCAATGGCGACACTACTAAACCCGGAATATTGACGGTACCCGCAGATAGAATGATTGAAAACATTAATATCATTTGCGATTTTGACAATCCCCCTCCACAACCGCCGGGAGGAAAATAGAAATGTTTATTAAATTCTATTCATTAAACCCAATAGTTTTTTATTTTCTTCTGCTGATAATTCTATCCTCTAATATTATAAATGCGCAGACTTACAGCATCAGCGGAAAAGTTTTAGACCCTTCTTCAAATCCGATTCCCGGAGTGAATATAATTGTAGTGAATACAAATCTTGGTGCTGCATCAGATCAATCAGGCATTTATGAAATATCTAATCTTCCTGCAGGAAAATATAATATTGAGTTCTCCGCCATCGGTTTTCAAAAATTAACCAGAAGGAATGTCTCCATTGTTGATAAATCAAGAACTCTTAATGTTATCCTAAGGGAGAGGATAATAAGAACTGAAGATGTTATAGTAACAGCAGGAAAATATCAGCAGAACAAATCTGATCTTCCGGTAAGTGCCGAGATATTATATGGTAATGAATTAATTGGAAGGAACTTCAGTAATCTTGAAGATGCAATGAGATATGTACCCGGCATTACCATGACTGAAGACCAGATCAGCATCAGAGGATCGAGCGGATATAGCAGAGGCGTTGGAGCACGAGCCTTATTTACAATTGACGGACTGCCTTTCTACACCGGTGATACCGGTGAAATTGTCTGGGAGATGATTCCGGTTACAGAATTACAAAGAGTTGAAATAATCAAAGGTGCCGCAAGTTCTTTATATGGTTCATCAGCTATTGGCGGAGTAATAAGTGGATTGACAAGAGATATTTCAGATAATCCCAAAACTATGGTTAACGGTTTCTACGGTTTTTATGATAAACCTTACTATGATGAGTGGGATTGGTCTGGTCAGCTCAGACCTTTCAACGGGTTAACAATTTCACATTCGGAAAAATTTAATAAATTCGGATTTAATATATCATTTACAAGGTTAGAAGATCAAAATTATAAACGTGATGATTTCTTCAAAAAGTATATAGGCTTTATTAAGGCTACGTATAATTTCAATCCCGCATCTTCACTAACCCTTATTGCAAACACATATAATAAAAGAGGCGGTAGTTTTCTTTACTGGAAAGATTCGCGAAATGCACTTATCACAGCAGATCAGGTTGATATTAATCGTGTTAATACAAACAGATATTTATTCGGATTCATATATAAAAATGTTCTTAGTGATAAAATAGCTCTGAATATCAAAACAAATTATTACCGAAATAATTTTAAAGATAATGGGACAATATCTAACGAATCTACTTCACATCTTTACAGAAGTGACGTGCAGATAAACGTCAGTCTTACAAATTCAATTATGCTTACTACGGGAATTGAGGTAATTCCTGCGGAAGTAAATTCAAACCTTTTTGGTAATCACTCTTCATTTGGAACCGGAGTTTATGCGGTAACAGATTTCAATTTTAATTTTCCCTTTATTGCAAGCGTAGGACTGAGGTACGATTATAATAAACTTGATACTTTAGATGCATCCGGCGCCCTTTCTCCAAAACTTGGATTTAATTATAAACCATATAATAATCTAATATTAAGATCATCACTTGGAACCGGTTTCCGGGCACCATCCCTTGCAGAAGCTTTTACATCAACTTCTACAAGTGGAATAACGGTTAAACCAAATCCAGATATCAAATCGGAATCTAATCTTACATTTGAATTCGGAATTAATTATCTGCCTGTTCCTTTTATTGATCTGGATTTTGCAGCTTTTCATAATGAGTATTACGACATGATTGAAGCAGGAATTGATCCAGGCGATGGACTTGCAGTTTTCGAAAATGTTGTGAGAGCAAGAATCCAGGGTTTTGAGTTAAATGCTGTGTTCGAAATTATACCCGGTAATTTGAATGCATCGCTGGGCTATACCTATTTGTGGGCCCGAGATGTTGAATTGGATGAAGCCTTAAAATATCGTCCGCGTCATAGCTTTTTATCTAATCTTAATTTGACGATGTGGAACTTTGGTCTGGGTGTTTACTTCCGTTATTCAAGCAGAGTTGAAGAAATTGATGAGGAATTGGTAAACTTAGGAATTGTTGCCGATGGTGATTTGCGCGTTCCCATTTATGTAACCGATCTGCGGCTGAGTTATGCACTTATAAATTTTGGACTACCCGCAAATATTTACCTTAATGCGAAAAATATTTTTAATTACAATTACGTTGAGCTCATCGGCAACTTAAGACAAATAAGAAATTATTCATTAGGATTTAATTTTATTCTATAAAAAGAGGCTCAATTAAATCCGGCAAAAAATAAAACTATTTTTTACCTTTTT
>JALHTS010000267.1 GCA_022865965.1 Ignavibacteriaceae bacterium | reverse complement strand
TTTTTCAAAAAACCAAAAAATAATTCTTCCGGAGGTTTTTAATCATTTTCCATATAGTGAAAGAATGTGTGAAAGCTGTCACGATGTTAATTCATCATACAAGAAGATTATGAGTTTGCCTGAATTGTGTTATAACTGCCACGATGATTTCCAATCCACTTATAAAAATGTTCATTTTCCTATCGAGTCGGGAGAGTGTAATGCATGTCATCATCCTCATCAAGCTAATTATACCAAACTTTTACTAAAGCCTGTAAGAGAACTTTGCGC
Organism: Ignavibacteriaceae bacterium; assembly: GCA_022865965.1. Taxonomy (GTDB): domain Bacteria; phylum Bacteroidota; class Ignavibacteria; order Ignavibacteriales; family Ignavibacteriaceae; genus JAGXRK01. Next base: position 5,194 of record JALHTS010000267.1, on the reverse strand, counting down.
TGATTGTCATGATCTTGAAGAACTTCTTGCAGGCGATATGCATAGTAGTATTGAAGATACCGATTGTACAGATTGTCATGATCCGCACGGTTCAAATGATAGTTCATTGCTGAGATAAATTATTTATCGATGAATAGAGTTATTACCTACATATTTTTGTTTTTAATTTTCTTTTCTGGCGCTGGGCTTCCAGCAGGTAAACTTAAGAAAAATGAAAACGGTTTTAGATTCTGGAATTTAAAATCCATTTCCGGACTTTTATCTCTTGAAGGTAATTATCGTTCCGGCACATACAATTTAGCCGGTTCCTTTAACGATGAAAGAAATTCTACTTTCTTTACTGGCAGACTGGACTTAAATACATCCAGCTTTTTTTGGCATCCGAACTTTTTTCAACTTGATGCAAATTTTTCTTATAGCCCTTCTAGAAATCTTGATCAGTATATTGTTTCACCTGATAACTCAGAAATAAATACTACTGAAAGAATTGATCTGAACGGAATTTTCTTTTCAGAAAGAATAATATCTCTTAATCCTTATTTCAATTTTAATCACACATATAGCCGGAGAGAGTACACGACAAATCTTGAGTCTTATTATACTAATTACGGGACAAGGCTCTTCAGTCCCAATTCAATATTACCATTCAATCTTAACATCGCCCAGAATAATTGGGAACAAAATGAGTTTCAGACAGGCAGGAATTTTTACACGAATCAGTTTACAATCAATACAGAATTTAATAAATCCATAAACGATTTTAGTAATAACAGATTAAACATCGATTATTTTAATTACCAAAGAAAATATTCCAGAAGTTCTACTATACATAATAAATCTATGAATTGGAGCCTTGGTAATAACTTTATCTTTAACCGTTCCAGTAATTTTAATTTTAATTCTTTAATCTCAGTAATTAATCAAACAGGCAGCCAGCCACTAAATAGATTTTTAGTTAATGAAAATATTCGTTCGGACTTACCCTCTGGTTTTAGTATTTCCGGACGCTATCAGTATTATCAAATTACTCAGGACCTGATAGAATCCAGACAACATGATGCTGAGGCAAGGATTGAACATCAACTATTTGAAAGTTTTAGATCGCATTTATCATATAACTATGTAACAGTTTCTCAAACATTTTATGATGAGAAAATCAGTAGGGGCGAAATTGGTTTTGATTATGTAAAAAAAATTCCTACCGGTACTCTTAGATTAAACTATAACTATTCATTAAGCTATCAAAATCGAGCTAATACTGGAGGTGCTTTTAATATTCTTGATGAATCAAAATTGCTTTCTGACGGAACAGTAATTCTTCTAAACAACCCATTTGTTGACAGGAACAGTGTTGTTGTCAGAAACTCTTCAGGCACAATTATCTATCAGGAAAATTTCGATTATGTTTTAATTCAAAGGGAAAATTATTTAGAAATACAAAGAGTTCCCGGCGGTCAGATAACAGATGGAGAAATTGTTCTTGTCTCTTATAAAGCAGAGCAGCAACCGGCTCTTAGTTTTAATACCGGAATAAACAGATATGGCGCAAGTATAACACTGCTGAATAATTTTGTAGAACTATATTTTAATGGAACAGATCAGAGTTATTCAAATGTATCTGTGGTAAATCCTGATTACTTGAAAACTTTGAATCAAAAAATTTACGGTATCAAAATTTCTTATGATTATCTTGATGTCGGTGCTGAATATGAAGATTATCAAAGCAATATTACGCCTTATACTTCAAGCAGGCTGTTTTTTAGAGTCTACAGACAAACCGGCGATAATCTGATTGGAACAATTACCAGCAATTATAGATTTTATAATTTAATTGATGATAACTCAACTCAAAATTTTGCTGATTTTTCAATAATGCTGGCCTATCTGCTGGGAAGAAATTCCAAAGTAAGTTTTGAAGGAAATTACATTTTTCAAGAAGGTCGCTTAATTGATCTTAATCTTAGAACATTTCGAATAGAATACTTAACTACTTTCAGGCAAATCGAGATATCGGTAGGTTATGAAAATTACAATCGCAAATTACTTGATGACGTGACAAAATATTCCGGAATTTATGCTAAAGTAACCAGACGATTTTAACACTCAAAAAGAAATGTTATTACTTAAGTGACTTTTCATTATAAATCAAATCGTGTAACTCGGTAATAGAATCAATAATATAATCCGGTTTGTTTTCTTCAAGCTGTTTTCTGGTTCTATAGCCATATGTCAAGCCGCAAGTTTTGGTTCCGGCATTCTTCCCGCATTGAATATCCAGTTCTGTATCACCAATCATCAATGTTTCTTCTGGTAAAACATTAAGCTTATTGCATATTATTAAAAGAGGTTCCGGGGAAGGTTTATGAGGAATTCCATTTTTTCTACCCATTATGTAGTCAAAATAGGGAAGCAGATTAAAATGTTCAATTATTAAATCAGCCTGATCCTGAGCTTTGGTTGTAAGTAGTGAAACTATAACATTTTTTTCTTTAATCATTTTTATAAAATCAAAAACTCCATTATAAAGAACTGAATCATCTATGAAATCAAAGTAAATTGATTTATACACTTTAATAAAACCTTCAAAGTCCTGAACCTGAACATCGAACTCATTAAAGATATCTACAAAATGCTGGCCGATTCTTTTATCCAAATCGGCTTTTGTAAAGCTGTATTTTATATTTAAACGATCTAAAGTTCCAATGGTTGATTTATAAATTGTCTGACCTGAATCGACAAGAGTTCCATCAAGGTCGAAACATAAGTGATTAATTTTCAATTAGTATCCTCATCTTTAATTTCTGCTGGATGCATATTTGTACAGATTAGTTTTTCATTTTTTGTCTAATTAAATATTTTTACTGCAAGATAAAAAATATTAACAAATTAGCAGAATTTTTTGTCATTAATGTTTACATTTAATAACTTAACTGCGTGATAAAAATTTTGAGACTACTCGGTGTTAACATTTAATTGATTAATTTAATAATAATTAAACGGAGTTAATATTATGAACAAATTACATTTGCTTTTTGCTTTCTTCCTTTTCACTGCTTTCTTTATGATGAACTCATCTGTTTTGGCACAGGCTGAACCAGTATTATATTTTTGTGAAAGCTATGGAAGAAACGGTGAGGTCGGCGTAAGCGACAGATTTACAACCGGTTATTTAACTGTTATGGTAAAATGTGATTATGCACTAGATCTGGAAGACGTATCAGTTCAGTTTGATAAATACAATGATAGAAATGGGAAGTTTGAGTACTATAAAAATTTCTCTTATGTGGTTGAACCTGATATGAACTATGTCTTTTTTGCAAAGAATGATGAAAGCGATTTGAAGTTTGAAGAACCGGGCTTCTATAGAGTTTTCTTATTGGATGACGCAGATAGAACTGTTGCCAGTGCGTTAATTGAAATTATACACAAATAAATTTTGTATTATTAATCTTTCTGTGGAAGTATCAAAAGGTTCAGCTTTTTATTAGTAGATGATGCTGTTATTTACTGTAGGAACACACCTCAGCTTATCAAACAAGAAATTATGGCGTGTTCCTACGTAAAAATTAAACAAAAAATTCTATAAGTCACTTTCTTACATTGAATACCATTCCTGTCTGCCGTATTTTTAAGCAATAATTAAAAAATAAAAATTAAACATTTAAAACCAATGGAGTTATCATGATTAATAAAATAAAAGAACTGTTAGGCAAAGAAGCAGACGACTTATTGAACTACAAAGCCAAATTCCCAAAAGAACAATTACATCTGCCGGGAAAGGATTTTGTCGATAGGATTTTTATGCAGACAGACAGAAACAACCGCGTTCTTGGAAATCTTCAGTGGATGTTGAATCATGGAAGGTTAGCCGGAACTGGATATGTTTCAATTCTTCCTGTTGACCAGGGAATTGAACACAGTGCAGGTGCATCATTCGCACCGAATCCTATTTACTTTGATCCAGAAAAAATTATTGAGCTTGCAATTGAAGGAGGATGTAATGCAGTTGCGTCAACACTCGGCGTACTTGGAATGACATCAAGAAAATATGCACATAAAATTCCTTTTATAGTGAAGATAAACCACAACGAACTTCTTACATATCCAAACAAATTCGATCAAATAATGTTTGCAGGCGTTGAACAGGCTTATGATATGGGAGCGGCTGCTGTTGGTGCAACAATTTATTTTGGTTCTGAAGAAAGCAGCGGACAAATTATAGAAGTTAGCGAAGCTTTCCAGTATGCACACGAAATGGGAATGGCTACAATTTTATGGTGCTATCTAAGAAATCCAGCCTTCAAATCTGATAAAGATTACCACGTTTCTGCTGATCTTACCGGTCAGGCAAACCACTTAGGTGTTACAATCGAAGCCGATATTATCAAACAAAAACTCCCCGAAAATAACGGTGGTTATAATTCATTAAAGGGTTATGGAAAAACTCATAAAAAAGTTTATACAGACTTAACAACCGACCATCCGATTGATCTTACACGTTACCAGGTAATAAATAATTATATGGGTCGTGCAGGATTGATAAACAGCGGTGGTGCTTCAGGTGAAAATGATTTTGCCGAAGCTGCCAAAACTGCAGTAATAAACAAACGTGCTGGAGGAATGGGACTTATCTCAGGACGTAAAGCTTTCCAGCGACCGATGGCTGACGGTGTTAAACTTCTAAATATTATTCAGGATGTTTATCTTACTAAGGAAGTTACTGTAGCATAAGCCAAAAATAATATCGTATTTAATGAAAAAGCGTCCGATTAATAAGGACGCTTTTTTATCTCTTCACCAACCTTATATCATCAATCCAAACAGTTCCGGTTCCTGCAACAACAAAGTTTAATCGTACGTTATCTGGATTCTCACCTGAATTCAAAAAGAAATTTGTTTCAAGTGTTTTCCAATCGCTTTTTCCTGCTATTGCTTTATCAAGCCCACGTGAAAAGTATTCGCCCTTGCCTTCAAAAGCGCACCACATTTCAAGATAAACCTGTCCCTGCACATTTTCGGTTTTTACCTTCGCACTATAAATGAGTGTTGCATTTTCAACATCTAAATCACCGGTTTCGTAAAGTTGAATAACTGTCGGTGCATCAGATACAATCTTTAAAGAACCATTTCCGTCTGAGAAAATTTCATCGTCAATCTCAACTCCTGCTTTAGCAACGATTCCTTCGAGATTATC
>JALHTS010000266.1 GCA_022865965.1 Ignavibacteriaceae bacterium | reverse complement strand
GCAGATAAAGTAAAGCGCAATGCGACAATCGATTGGACTATCCGTGAAAGTGCAAGAGCAAAACTTATGGTATTGGTTAGGAGAACACTTACAAAATACGGCTATCCACCGGACAAACAACAGAAGGCAATCGATACAGTACTAAAACAAGCTGAGTTGATTGCAGATGAGTTGGTTAAGTGATTTGATGATCTAAAATATTTTATTCACAACTATAAATTCATTCAGAAATTTAGTCAGAAGTGAGAGGCGAAAATAATTGTGGGTGTGGAGATTTATGTTTCTCTATCCAATTTTCTTTTCAATCTTTCTTATCGTCAGCGGTGCACTTCCTTCATAATGATTATTGACATTAACGTATGTATCAACTTTCTTATTCTTAAAGTTATAAATTATCTCAGCAATTTTATCAACCTCATCATTTTTAGGTTCTACAATCTGATTCCAGATACTTCCTGTTTTCTTTTCAATGCCTGATCTATCAGGTCCGTGTAATCTAATGACTGCTGTTGATTTAATTTGATCTTTGAATTCAGTAAATACATTCCAGATCGGCGGCATATAATATCCCTGCAGAAATACCATCGCTATTTTGTTTCTTTCAAGAAAATCAAAGAATGGTTTTTTAAGAAAGTTTGGATTGCGGATTTCTACTCCGTAAGTAAATTTCTTATCAATAGACTCAATGAATGATTCAAACCGATCGAGTAATTCAGTTAGACCACTTATTTTCTGTTTGTTCAGATATTCAAACTGAAACATTAACACACCAAGTTTTTTCTTCATTGGCTTGAGAGACTCAAGAAATTTGTCGAGGAAAAATCGGCGGAATTAAAATGAAATCCGAGAAGAATACTTTAATAACCACTTATAACATTTAACAATTATTTATGAAACTTCTTTTATAATTGAGCGTCAAAATTCTGTAATAAAATATATTACACAAAAATTTATTGGAGAGGTCAAATGCATTTCTTAAGATTCCAAAAATCAATTTTAATTTCTTTCATCTTATTACTATTTACGCTTGTTCCAACATCATTATTATCTCAAGGCAACTTGCCAAATACTCCGGCAGGAAATCGTGCCAATGAAATTCTGATTCTTATAAATTCAGGCGATGCGGAAAAAACCGAAAAATATGTGGCTGAAAATTACGCGCAAAGTTTTAAAGACGCTTTCCCGATGGATCGTCATGTCGGTTTGTTTAAAATGATGAACGAAAGACATAAGACTCTTGAATTGATAAAAACAAATTCATCTAACGATTATGATATCGATTTTCTGTTGCATTCAAACACTTCCGATGAATGGGTTAATGTGAAACTCTGGGTTGAAGAAAAGGATCCATATTTAATTAGCAGAATGGGAGTTCAACCAGGATCGAAACCCGCTGATTGGTCGGATAAGACTCGAGAATCGCAAGACGCAAGTCGCGTAGCAAATGAAACAAAGTCCAAACCTTATTCACAAATTACTAAGGAAGAGCTAACAAAGTTACTGGATGATTTGATTAATGAGTTGGTTGGTAAAGATGAATTTTCCGGGACGATCCTGGTAACAAAAAACGGCGAGCAAATTTATAAAAATGCTGTTGGTTATGCTCACAAAGGATTCAAAGTTCCGAATAAATTAGATACAAAATTCAATCTCGGATCAATGAATAAGATGTTCACAGGCACCGCGATAATGCAACTTGAACAGCAAGGCAAATTGAAGCTTGATGATAAGGTGGGCAAATATCTTCCGGATTACCCGAATAAAGATGTTAGAGATAAGGTAACAATACATCATTTGCTGACACATACATCAGGGATGGGGCAGTATTGGGAGGAGTATTTTCAATCTCCCAAAATATCTGAAATTAATAGTGTAGCCGACTATGATAATTTAGCTAATAAAAATCCTTTACAATTTGAACCGGGCGAGCGGTTTTCATATAGTAATTGCGGTCCCTTGGTTCTTGGACTTATAATAGAAAAAATTTCAGGTATAAGTTATTATGATTATGTTAAAAAATATATCTACGATCCTGCAGGAATGAACAACAGCGATTGTTATGATATTTCAATGATCGTAGATAATCTCGCAGTTGGTTATACAAAAGGCAATCCAATGGGGAGATCATACGATGCCTGGCATAACAATTTATTTTCACATCCTGCAAAAGGAGGACCTGCAGGCGGCGGCTATTCCACAGTTGAGGACTTGTTAAAATTTGACATCGCTCTTCGAAACAATATTTTATTAGACACAGAGCATTTTAAGACTATGACTACCGGCAAAGTAGAAAGAGATGAACAAACAAAATATGCATATCTATTTCAGGAAAAGTTTGTTAATGGTCATCGTATAATTGGGCATAGCGGCGGTGCAGGCGGAATCAATTCTCATTTAGCCATGTATATGGATATGGGCTTTACTGTAGCCATAATGTCTAATTATGATCCTCCGGCGGCAATGAATATCGCAAAGAAATTGGAAGAGTGGTTAACGCAAAATTAATTACAAACCTATTTCAACGGGGTCCTTTTACACAATCGCCAATTTCTCAGATCTACTGTAAACTTAGTCTTAAGTTTTTCCTGATTTCTTATAAAGAATCGGGGTTATAAAATTTTTTAGTATAACTATCTTCAAGATAAAAAGAGATCTTACTCATAGCATCAACTTCTTTTTAAT
>JALHTS010000265.1 GCA_022865965.1 Ignavibacteriaceae bacterium | reverse complement strand
TTCATCCACCAATACTATTTCTGTAACAGTCCAATCACCTGATGTTAATCTGGATTTAAGTTTGCCTTGCATATCATAATAATATAGGTGTTTCCAACCATCAATATCCGATCTTAATATAAAGCCCTTATTGTTTTTTAGTATGTAAAGATCTTCAAACCAGTCTACCCATGTCGGCTGTTTTTCTTCATAGACTAATCTGTTTTTTCCCGTTAAAGGATCGGCGGAAAGAATCTTCATATGATCCTGCCCACGATTCAGCAACTGATAAAAAAGTTCTTTACTGTCAGGTGTCCAGGTTGGCCATGCTGTATATTGATCTGCAATCTCATCCTCCTCAACCCAAACAACTTTATTATTAATTAGATGGGTGATACCGAGTTTTACATTGGGATTTGGATCTCCAGCTTTCGGATAATGTTCCCACTCAAGTTCTCCGTGAACACCATCTGATCTGAACAAAGGAAATTTAGGAACTGGTGAATCGTCAGTTCTCAAAAAAGCAATCATTTCACTGTTAGGCGACCACCAGAAAGCTTTATAGTTGGTTGCCCGACCAAGAATCTCTTCCATATAAACCCAGGAAGCCCAACCGTTATATATTGTTTCTGATGCATCAAAAGTTAAACGTATTTCCTTTCCCGTTTGAGTATCGGCAAAATACAGATCGCGGTTTTTCGTGTATGCAACTTTTTTTTCGTCAGGAGAAAGAGTGGGATTTTTTTTCTCAGCTTTATCGTCAGTCAAGCGAATTACTTTCCCAATGGTTCTTGAAAAGAAATAATAATCTTTATCCTTAACGAATAAAAATCCGTCGTAATCTTTTGTGTTTGCTATGTTTCCATCCAGAGTGAGTTCATATTCAAGCAACACATCATCGTACTCGGAGTAATCAAGAATAACTTTTTCTTCACCGGTTGATGCATTAACAGTAAGCAGTAATGCTTTCCCGTTTTCATTTTTTGACTGGATATAATGCTCATCATCATACCAGCCTTTTAATTGCGGTGAGGGTTTTAAAAGACGAGGTTGACCAAACAGATAAACCTGGTTGAAGGTAAGTTGTTTGTCCTGAGCCTGAAGAGGTAAATTAAATTCTGTTACCAGGATAATTACAAAAGGCGTTAAGAATAATAGTTTTGAATTTAGCTGCATGACTTCATCTCCGTAATGAAAGGAAATAAAAATTTTTATTGGTTACAATATGTTTTGATGCAATGAATATTGCAAGTAAGGAAAGTTTAAAAACATTATGTTCTTATCTTCATTAAAGAAAAAATATTCAATAGTTTTCAATAAACATTTGGAGAAATTATGCCAAAATCACTTCTTGCTGTTCTGGTGACATTATTATTTACCTTTTCTTTAATCTCCCAGACAGAATTAACCGATAAAACTCTTTTAATCCGCTGCGATGATGTTGGTATGAGTCACGGAGTAAATCTTGCTGCAAAAGAATTAATTGAAAGCGGATTGATTTTTTCTGCATCTGTAATGGTTCCCTGTGCATGGTTTGATGAAGCAGTTGATATATTAAAAGACAATCAGCAAGTAAGTATCGGGGTTCATCTCACTTTAAATTCCGAATGGAAAAATTAT
>JALHTS010000264.1 GCA_022865965.1 Ignavibacteriaceae bacterium | reverse complement strand
TCCTCCCAACCTGATTAGTTATCGTATCTATAAACCTTCAGAAAGGAGAGCGACCGGATTGAAGATAACAAAGCAATTTACTAACCGCGAAGGTAAATCTTTAGATCAGTATTTTCTGGAAATTGGAAAGGTATATCCATTAACTCCCGATGAGGAGATAGATTTAGCTATCAAGCTAAAAAAGGGAGATACGTTAGCCCAGGAAAAACTTATTAAAGCTAACTTAAGATTCGTCATTTCCGTTGCCAAGATGTATCAGAATCAGGGTCTTTCGCTTGGCGATTTAATAAATGAAGGTAACCTTGGGATGATTAAAGCTGCTCATCGTTTTGATGAAACAAGAGGTTTCAAATTTATCTCGTATGCCGTGTGGTGGATAAGACAGGGTATAACGTCTGCAATTGCCGATCACCAAAGAGTGGTTCGTTTACCGCTAAACCGTGTGAATAACTTAACAAAGATCAGCAAAGCTTACAGACACCTGGAGCAGGAATACGAAAGAAAGCCAACTACCGAGGAGCTTGCAAATATTCTTGAAATGACAGCTGAAGAAGTTGCATATGCACTTCAGATTTCGGGAAGACAAGTATCAATGGATGTGCCATTAAAAAGTGGTGATGAGAATAAAAATAATTTGATGGATGTTCTTCCCAATGACAACCAGCCATTACCAGACAATGGTTTGATGAAAGAATCTCTTAAGAATGAAGTCTCAAACGTTCTTTCCACTCTTAATGAAAGAGAAGCTGTGGTGATAAAGCTTGCTTTCGGGATTGAAGGCGATCATTCTGCAACTCTTGAAGAGATAAGTAAAAGATTTAATCTTACGAGAGAAAGAGTAAGACAGATTAAGGAAAAAGCTTTAAGAAAATTGAGAGATTCCAAAAGGAGCGATAGGCTAAAAGCTTACTTTTGATAAGTGTGAAAGAAGTTGATTTAAAAGCAGTCGAGAAAAATCGGTTTTTGAAAATTATTTCTACAATGTATAATAGCTTTCCACTCGCAATCCACCGCCTCGATATTTAGCTCTGCACCCCTTTAACAGGTTAGTATTTTTAGTCGTAAAAAAACCCCCGCCTATTTATTAAGCAGGGGTCATTGAATTGGAAATGGATTCGTCTTATTAAGTCGAATCTTAACGTGGTCTTTTACCAGCCCTTATATCTATGCACGCTTTACAAAGTTTTTTATTACTCTTTCCGCTCACTTTCCTACCCCTTTTAATAGCACTACCCGAGGCACAAACTCCATATATATGATATACTTCTCCAGTTTTGGAATAATATGGTGAAATTTGCTTAGGCATAACGGCTTCTCCTTGATTTGTTATTATTTATAAATAAGATGCTGCTATTTCATCAACACCCTCTTCTTAGTTTCAACAAATTCCACTGCTTGTAGTTTTTACTAAACAGAAAACGTTAAATCAATATACGTTCAGAAATCAAGATTTAGGATTTTGGTGAACTCGGTTTGGAAAATTGAAAATATCCAAATCCTATTGTAAGTAATAAATAAATAACAACAGTTAACCACCCAAGAGCGTTTACCACGTTATTAAGTTGTCCAATTAAGGCAACTACAAATCCAATTCCGTGAGCAATGAATATTGATAGAATAATAGCCTTG
>JALHTS010000263.1 GCA_022865965.1 Ignavibacteriaceae bacterium | reverse complement strand
TCAGCAAGTTGAACAAAGAGTTATGGATTCAAACGCACTCGAGCGTGAAAGAGGAATTACCATTCTGGCAAAAAACTTAAGCGTTAGATACGGTGATGTTAAAATAAATATTATTGATACTCCCGGTCACTCTGATTTCGGTGGTGAAGTTGAAAGAACTTTAAGAATGGTTGATGGTGTATTACTTTTAGTTGATGCTGCCGAAGGTCCGTTGCCTCAGACAAAGTTTGTTCTTAAAAAATCTTTAGAACTTGGATTAAAACCAATAGTAGTTATAAATAAGATAGACAGAAAAGACGCAAGACCTAATGAAGTTTTAAATGAAGTTTTTGATTTATTTGTTTCACTCGGTGCAAATGAAGAGCAATTAGACTTTCCGTTTGTTTATACTATTGCTAAGCAAGGTATTGCAAAGCTCAGTATGGAAGATGAAGGTATTGATTTAAGTCCACTATTCGAAGTGATACTGAAAACAGTTCCTTCTCCCAAAAATGATTTAACTGAACCATTCAGAATGCTTATCTCTGCAATTGATTATAACGATTATCTTGGCAGAATTGGAATTGGTCGGGTTCATAGCGGTTCATTAAAAGTTGGTGATCAGGTTGTTGTTATCACCAGAGAAGGCAAAAAATCTAATGTTAAAATTACAAAGCTCTACACTTTTGAAAACATAAAGCGTATTGAGGCAAATGAAATTACAGCAGGTGATATTGGTGCAATTGCCGGGCTTGAAGACGTTGATATTTCTAATACTATTGCCAGTCCTTTAAATCCGGAACCTTTACTTTATGTTCAAATTGATGAACCTACAATAGCCATGAATTTTATCGTTAATAATTCTTCTTTTGCCGGACAGGAAGGAAAATACGTAACAACAAGAAATTTAAGTGATAGGTTATCTAGAGAATTAAGAAGTAATGTTAGTCTTACTGTTGAAATGACTGATTCTCCTGACCAATTTAAAGTCAGCGGCAGAGGAGAGCTTCATCTCGCAATCCTTATTGAAAATATGAGAAGGGAAGGATATGAGCTTCAACTTAGTAGACCTCAGGTTATAATGAAAAGAATTAATGATGTCCTTTCCGAACCGATGGAACATCTTATCATTGATGTACCTGAAGAATTCACCGGTGTTGTAATCGAAAAACTTGGCAAACGGAAAGGCGAGTTGAAAAATATGATTACTTTCAATCAAAACGTAAGATTGGAATTCATCATACCTGCCAGAGGTTTGATTGGTTACCGCTCTGAGTTTTTAACCGATACAAAAGGAACAGGAATTCTTCATCACAATTTTCATGGTTATGAACCATACAAGGGTGATATAGCTAGTCGATCACGTGGTGCTCTCGTTGCAATGGAAAATGGTATTGCATCTGCTTATGCAATGTTTAAGCTTCAGGAAAGATCGGAATTTTTTATTGCACCTGGAACAAAAGTTTACGAAGGTATGGTTATTGGAGAAAACAGCAGAAATAACGATATGTTTGTTAATGTAACCAGAACAAAGCAGCTATCGAATATGCGTTCCTCCGGTGCCGATGAAGCTATAAGACTTGAACCACCGACAATTATGACTCTTGAACAGGCAATTGAATGGATTAGTGACGATGAGTATGTTGAAGTTACTCCTGAGAATATCAGGGTAAGAAAAAGATATTTGACTGAGATGGATAGAAAAAATGCAAAGCTTGCAGCAAAAAAGTTAGAAGCAGAACAATAATAATTTTATATAGCTTTAATTATTAATTTTTATTATCACAATTTTGGCAGGAACAACCCGAATAAATTTCTTCATATCCATAATCAATAGTCAGTTCTTCATCGCGTAATATATCTCTGGCGGCAACAAGAAGTAATCTATTATTGTTGGTCTCAACAACATCACAATTATAATCGCATTTATGGTTTATGTATTTAATTTTATTAGTCTCGGCTGTATCTATGTAACAGTCATCTCCGTTCCAGAAGATGTAGACATTGTTTTCTTCTTCTTCTCTGCGTTCACATTCATTACCTGAAATAATTTCGCCGGATATCTGAAGAATAGCTGAGCCTGCAGGAATTTGTGTCGGAGTAAAAATTCCGCTTCCGTGAATTGATGATGTTTTAACGTAAATAGACTTTTCTAATTCGAAATTTTGCATACTTTATCTAGTTCGTTTTCTTTTTTAAATGTACTTTTTGATATTAAATGATTAAATAAATTTTCAGTAAAAGATAGGTATAAACCGTATTCTCCGCTCTCTTAACCCTTACGTAATCGTAACTATAAAGATAGTTAAATTCCTTCTTTGAGTGAAATCAGACAAAATTATTGAAAATGTATAATCACTATTTTGAGAT
>JALHTS010000031.1 GCA_022865965.1 Ignavibacteriaceae bacterium | reverse complement strand
TGACCAACTCGGTTACGTATATTATTCAGATGAACAATATGGTGTTAGAAAATATTTAGCCGATCCTGATGCACCAGATGCCGATAAAGAGTTAGGAATAATATTCACACAGGATTACACAGAAGACAATGAAGGCATTTCCATTTATTGCATTGATGATAAAACGGGATATATATTAATTTCCGATCAGAGTGCAAATCGCTTCCGCATTTACCCGAGAGAGGGGACACCAGCTGATATAGATATAGAAGATCCAGAAGATAGTGTTCCAGCTCGTCCACATTTACATAAATTATTAAAAATTGTTGATGTTTCTACAAACCAAAGTGACGGTTCGGATGTTACAAGTGTTGCTCTTGGGAAAAAATTTCCGAATGGACTCTTTGTAGCAATGTCTGATAATAGGACATTTCAATTGTTTGATTGGGCTGATATTGCAGGAAAGGACTTAGTGATTGCTCCTAACGGAGTGATACAAACAAAATAGCATAAATATATTTTTTCATTCTGAGTAACAATTAGTGGAACTGACTAAATATTCAATTGGTGTAGGGGATAGATTTGCTCATCAAGCAAAAGCGCAACTTTTAGCAATTATAAAAGCAGAAGATGCCGGTGTTTTAATCACGCCTGTTTGGAACAAATCATTTCGTGAACATCAAATAATTAAAAGTAGACCAGGAGAAACCCGCAGAGAAGTAGATTCTGCGGTAAAATCTCTCAAGTGGAAACATCCTTATTTTGTTGATGCTGATCATGTTGGGTTTAAAACTATAGACCACTTTATTAATTCATGTGATTTTTATACTCTTGATGTTGCGGACTTTATTGGTAAGAAAACAGATGATCAAAAAATAAAATCGTTTGTGTATAAAAACAGATCATTCTGCGGGACACTTGATATACCTGGTCTTACTGAAAAAGTTGAAATCAATGAAACAATGATTTTCAAAGCTGCAGAAAAATTTTTATTTGCAGTTGAAGAAGCAGGTAAAGTGTATCGTCATCTTTTAGAAAAGAAGGGTAACAACAATTTTGTGGTTGAAATCTCAATGGATGAAACCGATGACCCTCAAACACCGATTGAATTATTATTTATATTGTCTGCAATTGCATATGAAGAAATACCTGTCCAGACAATTGCACCAAAATTCTCCGGAAGATTTAACAAAGGCGTTGACTATGTAGGAGATGTTGCAAAGTTTAGCAAAGAGTTTGAAGAAGATGTTGCAATTATAAAATATGCTGTTGAGAAATTTCATCTTCCCAAAAATCTAAAACTAAGCGTTCACTCAGGTAGTGATAAATTTTCCATTTACAAATCCATAAATACTACTATCAAAAAATATGATGCTGGCGTGCATCTGAAAACAGCCGGTACAACCTGGTTGGAAGAATTGATCGGGTTAGCTTCCTGTGAAGGTGAAGGTCTTCAAATTGCAAAAGAAATTTATCGTATCGCTTACGACCGTTATGATGAATTATGTGGTCCCTACAAAACAGTTATTGATATCGATAAAAAGAAACTACCCGATCCAAAACAAGTCGATATATGGAGTGGTGAAAAATATGCTTCAACTTTAAGGCATAACAAATCAAACAAAGAATACAATTTAAACTTTCGGCAATTACTTCATGTCGGTTACAAAGTAGCGTCTGAAATGGGAGATCGCTATTTAAATGCCTTGGATAAATATGAAGATATAATTGCGAAAAATGTAATTGAGAATTTATACGATCGTCATATAAAAAAAATATATTTTTAATAGTTAATTCTCTTTTTCAAAAAGGAGTCAATCATGCCACTTCTTACAATTATGGCAAAAATTAAAGCAAAGCAAAATGCTATCGAGAAAGTTCGTGGAGAATTACTCAAACTTGTTGAACCTACTTGCAAAGAAAAAGGATGTGTAGATTATATCCTTCATCAAGACCTTGAGGAGCCATCAGTTATAATGCTGTACGAAAATTGGGAAAGCAATGCTGATTTAGATGCTCACATGAATACAAAACATTTCAAAGATTGTTTTGCTGAAATTGATGGACTGTATGAATTAGAGGTTCATCGATTGACAAAATTAAGATAGAAATAATTAATGATTAAATTTTTTATCATTACTCTCATTGCAGTTTTTATTACTATTGAAATTGATATATAAAATATTAGAAAGAAAATCACTTAATAATTTTTTAAAACCGTAGTTACTTTTGATGAAAAATTTGGAAATAATTAATCCCGGGAATGAAGATTTTCATATCCATTCGTTAAACTACTCTGATGGGATGAATACGATTGATGAAATAGTAAAATTTTCTGGGGAAATTGGTTTAACCAAAATTGCTATTACAGACCACTGTCAAGAGCATCTTA
The DNA here is from genome assembly GCA_022865965.1 of Ignavibacteriaceae bacterium. Taxonomy (GTDB): domain Bacteria; phylum Bacteroidota; class Ignavibacteria; order Ignavibacteriales; family Ignavibacteriaceae; genus JAGXRK01. The sequence continues at coordinate 410 of JALHTS010000031.1, read as the reverse complement.
CTAAACGGAACCTTATCAAAAAAAATCATTATAATATAATCGATCGGTGGAAGAATGTTTATAATGAAGTTGATGTTAAATTTGGTGTTGAAGCAGATTTATTAAATGAAGATGGCGATGTTTGTATGGAGATACAGGGAATTACTTCAGAAATAATATTACTTTCCTCTCACCCGGCGCCAATATACTCCGGTAATCCAACCAGTATTACCGAAGGATATTTGAATGCTATTGAACGATTCCATAAAAATATTTCATTTTTAGCCCATCCTTGTTCAATATATTTTGAGGATTATATTGATATAATTGCAATAACCGAATTATGCAATAATTATGAAATTCCAATGGAACTTAATTGTGCTAATCTTGTGAATAAAAGAACGAATTTGAAAAATCTTCAAAGAATGCTG
>JALHTS010000262.1 GCA_022865965.1 Ignavibacteriaceae bacterium | reverse complement strand
TTAAACCAAAACAAAAAAAGCTAAGCTATAAAGATGCTCTTGAACTTGAATCGATTGAAGAAAAAATAATTGCAGCTGAATCAGAAGTTGAGAGAATTGAAAAAATATTCACCTCACCGGAATTTTATGAAAAGTATGCAGCTCAAACAAATCAACTTAATCTTCAGCGTGATGAAGCAAAAGAAAAGGTGAAGAAGCTTTATGGAAAATGGGATGAGCTGGAGAGGAAGAAAGGGGAGCTTTCTTAGATATAAATTTTCCATCTTTTGAGTTGCCTGGGTAAAAATCCATTTTCCGTATACTCGTATAAAAAAAGTCTAATGACAAAAAATTATTATAACTATAAAAGATGTGGGCCGAGTTATTGTTCGAGAATTAGGTTATTCTGAAATATATTTATCAACAATCCTGAAAAAATCGTTGCGTGTAAATGGTTTTGACAAATAATCATCTAGTCCGGCCCTCAGAATTTTTTCTTTATCGCCAGCCATTGCATAAGCAGTTAGGGCTATAATCGGGGTGGTCGCATTAGTGCTGTCTTTTCTAATTTGCCGTGTTGCTTCAGCTCCGTCAACGTTTCCTCTTAACCCTATATCCATCAGAATTAAATCGTATTTTTTTGCTTTGCTCTTAATAATTGCTTCATTTCCCTCAGTAACAATTTCAACGCTGTGGTTTTTACCTAAAATACGGTTTACATATGCGGCATTTATTGAGTCATCTTCAACGAGAAGAATTTTCTTTCCCGCTTGGGTTTGAAGTTCGTTTATATATTCGTCATTTTCAGTTTTTGGCTTCGAGTTTGTGTCTGTCATTTCCATAATATTATTCGGTAAGGTAATTATAAACTTCGCCCCGGAACCAGGTTTGCCCTGGGCTGAAAGTGTACGTGCCATTAAAAAATCAATTAAGTGACCGTTGTGAAATTAACGCTATCTAACAACAATTCATATTTATTATATAAATTTTTTAAGTAAGCTGTAATGCATAACAATTATTAATCCGGAAAATTGTTTTTCTTGCGTTACTTAAATAACGCCCTGGATCACAAGCGGAATGTAAATTTTGCCTCTTTGTCATTCCTATCCCCGCGAACCGGTGATGGGAATGACAGGAAAATTGTTACTTTTGATTTGCTTTTTGTATCCATAATTCCTGGTAATTTGAATTTTAATAAATTATTGAGGCGAGTTGTAACTTATGCTAAAGCAATTAATTATAAAAGTTGATTACGCCTCCTCAAACAGTAAATAATTGAGATTAACTATAATTAATTTCAGGTTACACTTGAAAATACATTATATCCTTGCCTGGTATGTATAAAGATCAAAGTATCTTCCTTGTTTTTCAATTAGTTCATTATGACTTCCGCGTTCTTTTATCTCACCATTCTCAATAACAAGAATCTGATCCGCCTGCCTGATTGTACTTAACCTGTGGGCTATTACAAAAGTTGTTCTGCCTTTCATTAATTCTTTCAGACTTTCCTGTATGAATGATTCACTCTCCGTATCAAGGTTAGAAGTTGCTTCATCCAGGATGAGAATTTTTGGATCCGCTAGTAGTGCTCTTGCAATTGCAACTCTTTGCCGTTGTCCACCGGAAAGCTTA
>JALHTS010000261.1 GCA_022865965.1 Ignavibacteriaceae bacterium | reverse complement strand
TTTATCGATTTTCACTTAACGCTTCCATATTATCTTGACATAAAACAAGCTCATGCTGAAGAAGATTTTATAACTGAAGAAATCACAAAGGATTTACCAAACACTCAGCTTAAGATTCATTTGGATTATTGTGTGCCGCGATTATGCAGATATTGTGAACATAAAGATTGTCACGTAAGAGAGTTTGAAAACACTAACCGTGTGAATTGGAATGTGAATAAACTAACTGGAAGTCCACTTCTCAATCTACCGCACTGATTTTCATTTCTGAATGCGGATCATTTACCCTTGTTAGAATCAGTAATCCTGCAATAAAAAAGAAAGCAATGGCAAGTATAGCAGTACGCTGGTCAATTAATGATGATATGATGCCAAAAACAAAAGGACCAAGAATTGCAGAAGCTTTGCCAAAGAAAGAATAAAATCCGAAGAATTCAGTTTTCTTCTCCGCAGGTGTAAGAAGCGACATTAAACTTCTGCTTGTTGATTGAGATGAACCAAGCGAGACCCCCGCAAATCCTGCAATAATGTAAAACATATTTTTATCTTCAACAAAAAATGCTGATGTGACAATTCCAATCCATATCAACAAAGTTATCATCAAAGTTTTTTTATGTCCTATATGATCGGAAATAATACCAAAGATAGTAGAACCAATGATTGCTGAAGTCTGAACAATTATGAAGAGAAGAATTATTTCTGTAAAGCTCATCTGTAACGTTTCACGCGCAAAGAGAGATGAGAATATTATTACAGTATTTACACCATCTATATATATAAAATATGCTAAAAGGAATACAGCGATGTTTTTGTATTTTTTGAAATCTATAAATGTAGATTTTAATCGCAAATAACCTTCAACAAAAAATGCTGCTTCAAATTTCTTTTTATGTTGTTTATCCGGGACAAAAATGAAAAGCGGCAAAGCAAAAAGAAAGAACAAAACTGCAGCAAGAATAAAACTTATTCTCACATTAAAAAGATTAGCTTCTTGAAATCCAGCTTCATACAAAGGAAAAACAATTAGCAAAGTAATTAGGGAACCAACATATCCCATTGCAAATCCATATCCGGAAACTCTTCCATAACTTCTTTCAGAAGTAATTTCAGGGAGGAATGAATCATAAAAAACCAGTCCTGCTTCAAAACCAATATTCGCAATCACCAATAATAATATTCCCCAAAAAATCATTGAACTGCCTGTAAAGAAAAGCGTAGCAGTAGCGAGAATACATAAAGCAGTAAAGATTGCAAGAAATTTTTTCTTTCCTGCACCGTAATCAGCAATTGCTCCTAATAATGGTGAAATGAGAGCCACAAAAAGCATTGAAATGCTGAAAGTCATTCCCCATAGAAAATCGGAATTTGGAGAGTTACCGGTTATTATTTCTTTAAAGTATAAAGGATAACCAACAGTTAAAATGATAACATAAAATGCAGTGTTTGCAAAATCGAATAAGGTCCAGGCAAATATTTTACCTTTGTTCTGCACTGTTATTTTTGATGTGAAGGTTTGGAAATGCTTTCTTCAACTAATCCTCTTCCGATTTTATTGAGTCGCCCGGCTGCTTTTTCATCATTCAAAATTGTATCAAGAATTCCGTTTATAAATTTACCGCTGCCTGACGTACTGTACATTTTAGCTATCTCGATAACTTCGTTGATGGATACTTTTGGAGGAATGTCAGGGAAATACAGAAGCTCTGTAATGCCAATTCGCATAAGTATTTTGTCAATTAAGGCAATTCTGTTCATTTCCCAGTTAGTTACTTTCTCAATAATTCTGTCATCAGTTTCTTTTCTGTTAATTAAAGTTTTGTTAATAAGATTTTCAGCAAAATCTTTATCTGCTTCATCCTTAATTTCAGAAAGAAGATCTTTTTTAAGTTCTTCAAGATTATCCTTATTCATCTCATAAGCATAGAGATATTGAAGAACTTTTTCACGAACCAATCTGCGTTTAAATACGATTGACATATAAAAGAACACCTTAAAATCTTTTCAATTTAACTTAGTAAAGATACAATACTTTGGCAATTAATATTTTAGGATATAATCAAATTGCGAAGAACCAGAAAAAAAATAATCCAATACTTTCTCTTAGTCTGTTATATAATTCTGTTTCATACTTTAACTTAAGATCTGAAGAAACTGCATATATCTTAATATTATTGAATTTACTTATCTCTTCAATTCTTACAAGATGAAATTCATCCGAGACTATTATTACTTCATTAATGCTTTCTTTGGGCAGAAGTTCTTCCCTGATAAAATGAATCTGCTCATTTGTAGAAGTAGTTATATTTTCAATAATAAATTTTGATGAATCCGCATCTTTGCTTAAAGCATAAATGTAGGCAACTTCTGCTTCTGTTAGTTCACCCGGCGCATTACTTCCGGTTAACAGCACTTTCCCAACTAGATTGCTATCTAAAAGCTGTAATGCTTTTTCAACTCTTGCTGCTAAAATAGGACTTGGTTGGTTTTTTGACCAGACCGCTGCTCCAAATACAACAGCAACATTTTTTTCATTCTGTGACAGTTTCTCATTATCTATTTGCGGATCAGAAACATTTACATAATAGAATGCGAATAAAATTAGAACAGATATTATTAGAACTGAATGAATAATAGACCTTAAAAACAATACAGACTTTCTTCCAAATATGCTTGACCACACATATGAAGCAAAAGTAAATAAAGCAAATAGATAAAGAATAAATAATAGTCCCACAAATAATTTGTTGCCATGCTGCCCTAAAAAATAAATTTTTTGAAATGGGAGTGAAATTATTGTGCTGCAATAAGCTGAAGCAAGTATAATAGTTGTTAATGATGCAAAAAGAATTATCCGAGATAGGGAAAGTTTATTCTTTTTCTGTAATGTGTATACAACTATTCCTAAAATAAGAATGAGGATTGTAAAAAGATTTAAAATATTGCCAATATTGGAAAGATTAAATTCTGATAGAGCTAAACTTTGATTGCTGTATTTAATATAATAAAGAACTAATAATTGAAGTGCTAAAACAATTATAAGAGCTGCAGAGATTAATATTTTGTTTGTTCTTTTCATTTAGGAATAAAAACTGTGTGTTGAAAATAATATATGCAGCTTTAAATAAAAATTAGTTTAGTAAACCAATAGAAAAAATCTTTAATATGAAGAAGTTTCAATTGTAATTCCAACTCTTTTAAGATTTTGTCTATAAAAAACAAGAAAGGCGCTAATAAAAGCGCCTTTCATATTACTAATATATTAAACTATTTATTGAAGTTTAAATACAACCGGAATTGAAACCTGAACTTTAACAGGTTTACCTCTCTGCTTACCTGGTTTAAATTTAGTTTTCTTTACAGCAGAAAGAGCAGCTTCATCGCATCCGGCACCAATACCTTTAATAACTTCAGCCTTTGTAACAGTCCCATTCTCATCAACGAATGCAAGAATATATACTCTTCCTTCAACGCCGGCTCTTTTAGCAATTTCGGGATAAATAATTCTTTTCTGTATTGCCTGAATACCTCCTACTGGTTCGGGCATTTCTTCAACAGCAACAAAATAAACAGGTTCTTCTTCAACAACCTTTTTATCCTCTTTTGGAGGAGGTGGAGCTTCTATATTTGCTTCAAAATCTATTTCGGTATCACCAATTTCGATATCCTCCAGAACATCATCAGCCGGAGCTTCAATAGGAATTGGCGGTTTAGGTGGTGGTGGAGGTCTATCCTCTTGCTTGGTTTGTTGAATATCTTCAACGGTAAATAATTCTTGTGGACCTTCAAGTATAGCACCTTCACCCTTAAGGTTTGGGAAAAACTTGAAGGCAACTATAAGGAGCACAAGAGATGCAATAAGACTGATTTCAAAGTACTTTTTATACTTTGCCATCAGGTCTGCTTTTTTTGTTCTTCTTAATGGCATTTTATTCTCCAAAGTGGCAATTTTTGTGTTGCCAAGTTAATAAATGGGTTCGCACTTGTCAAATTATTTTTCGGGTATTTTACTTTAAGTTAAATAAAAAGTTCCTGATTCTAAGTCTTTCCTTCAGCAATATCTATTTTACTATTATATTTCATAAAAATTATCTTAACAATCAGAATACCGATAATTACGCCAACAAAATCCGCAATCCAATCAAGTAGTTCTGCGCTTCTTCCCGGAATAAGCATTTGATGAAGTTCATCAAATATTCCGTATAGAGAACCTATAATAAGAGAGAAAAAACCTGGATATTTTTTCAGTATTAAATATTTCTTTTGAAAAGCGAATGTAAAATACATCAAAACACTCAAGCCTAAATATGCAAAGAGGTGACTAAACTTATCAGCAACACCAATGGAAGGGACATACTCAGATGGAATTGAAGTTGCGATAAAAAGGATAATCCAATAAATCGCTAATAGCAAATAAACCAGATAAACTTTATTAGACCTAATAAAATTTATCAAAGCTTTTCCTGATAAAGTCAATTGCGTGTGGAATGTTTTTAGTGATATCAGTAGCCAGGATACCAAATTCAGTCTTTTGAGCAAGAAGAAGATCTGCAGCAAGGCTATGAAGATAGACGCCCAGCAATAAACCTTCTTCAATATTTTTTGTTTGTGAAATGAAAGATGAAATCATTCCGGTTAGCACATCGCCGGTTCCGAATTTTGCCATACCCGGATTTCCTGTTGAATTGATAAGTGCGTCACCATTAGGAGTTAAAATTATTGTTGGAGCACCTTTAAGCACTAAATAACTTTCCGTCTGTATAGAAAAAGCTTTGCCATAACTAA
>JALHTS010000260.1 GCA_022865965.1 Ignavibacteriaceae bacterium | reverse complement strand
AGAAGATATATTTACTATCACAAATACTCTGAGTGTATTTGATTTGTATAAAACAAGAGAAGATGCAATCAAGAGTTTTGAAGAAGATATTCAATCTGAAAGTTGACTAAAAAACTCAACCTTAATTGATCCCATAGACCCCTTAGAACGAGGGGGCGGTTCGATGCTGAGAGCCCGACAATCAATCTCGAACAAATTTTTAAAACCGGTAGTTACCATTCAAAAAACTTATTTTTATTTCATTCCTATCTCGGGATAAGTGAGGCGCAGAGCAATTTACATTGTTGAAATTAATTTAACTGCTCAGGGCAGAGCTGAAACTATTATTTTATATTCACTCTCCGAAAAAGCGCGAAATGTTTCTGTTTGGACATTACCTAGTGCACCAATTGAAAGAGCAATTTTGGCAGTCGTTTGATCATCCGGTGCTTCTGAAACTACAACAGCATCATACTGACCCATTGTAAGGTAAAAGTCTTTTATCTCAGCGCCAGCAGCTTTATAAGCTTTTTTAGCATCATTCAACCGATCAGGACCTTGTTTAATATTCTTCATACCTTGTTGAGTGTAACGAAGTAAAGTAATGTAAGTAGCCATACTATCACTTCCTTTGTAATTGTTCCCTGCACCTCACACAGATGTAATTCTTTTAATAGACTCCTGATGAATATTAACAAATTAAATGTAAATGCTGGGTAGTTAAGAAGCAATTTAATTTAACTTTTTATCACTCCCCCATCAATGAAGCAATGTAGAGTTTTTTATTTTAGTTAAAGTTTATACTCATTTTATTCTCTTCAGATGAAAGAATCTGAAAATCTTAGGAATGCTATTGAATTGTTAAATCAGATATTCTGTTTTGCTTATATCCCTTGTTATTCTTGATTATATTGTTTATAATATTACAAATTAGAAGCATTGCAAATAAATTGATATTACTTACGATAACGAGACGAAAGAATGAAGAAACTGAACCTCTTGAAAATTTCAGTGCGGCAGTTAAGACTGAATAATGTTGATAAACTCTTTTATAATATTTTTTTCTAATTTAGAAAGATTTGAAGAAGTTCAGAAAGTTTTATGATGAGATTTCTTAATCAGGATTTCATATTTTTTTCATAACTAAACAAAAATCATAAACTTTTTTATTTGACTCTCATTTAGACAATTTCAATTTTCCAATTGTAATTAAAATATATCTGAGTTACTTTTGCGTCGTCAAAAATGAGTTTTCTCAATAATAAAAATGGGGATAAATAATAGCAATTTCTGATAATAAAGGAAATGTTAATGCCGGTACCGCACGAGTCTAAGTGATCTCGCCTGTTAAACAAAGAGAAAAGCTTAACTGTAACGTCATAGTAAATAATCCTTATGGAATTGCTTCATTTGGATTTTTTATATACGTTTGAATGGCATTAAACTATTAGAGTTCTCAATGAGCAAATTCATTTACATATTTGCTGTTTTAACTCTCCTCAATATCTCATCTTTAGGTCAGCCAAAAAAAGTAGTTGTAATAAATGTAGATGGTGCTATTCAACCAGCTTGTTCTGATTATATCCGAAGCGGTATAGAAAAAGCAACCCGGGAAAATGCCGAATGCCTGATAATTAAACTTAACACTCCCGGAGGTCTTCTAAAATCAACACGCGTAATTGTAACTGATATTCTTCAATCAAAAGTACCCATAATTGTTTACGTAGCTCCGTCTGGTTCACAAGCAGCCTCTGCAGGGGTTTTTGTTACTATTGCTGCACACATTGCTGCTATGGCACCCGGAACAAATATTGGAGCAGCACATCCCGTTACATTACAAGGAACCCAGGATTCTATAATGATGGAAAAAGCTACGAATGATGCAGCAGCCTTTATCAGAACAATTAGTGAAAAAAGAAATCGGAACATACAGTGGAGTGAAGATGCTGTAAGGAAAAGTCTTTCGATTACCGAAAATGAAGCATTGAAATTGCACGTCATTGATTTAATAGCAAAAGATGTAAAAGATCTTTTAGCAAAAATTGATGGCAAAGAAGTCGAAACTTCATCCGGCAAAGTTTTACTTAATACGAAGAATACAGAAATAATCGATTTAGATATGACCATCTCCCAGATACTGCTCAACATACTTAGTGACCCTAATCTTTTATATATATTATTTATGCTGGGTATCTATGGGTTGTTTTTTGAACTCTATAATCCGGGAGCAATTTTCCCCGGAGTGATTGGTGGTATCTGTCTTATACTCGCTTTATACTCAATGCATACACTACCAATCAATTATGCGGGTCTTGCACTTATCGTTTTTGCTTTAATTTTATTTGTACTGGAAATCAAAATTGTTAGTCACGGTATTTTATCCGTAGGTGGAGTTATTTCATTAATTTTAGGATCAATTATGTTAATTGATGTTGATTCCTTCGGGCGGGTTTTCAAGATCTCGTGGGAAATTATAACTACTGTAGTCGTTCTTACCATCTTGTTTTTTTTCTTTGCTATTACGTTGGGAATTAAAGCTCAGAGAAGGAAACCCACTACAGGTGCAGAAGGCATGATAGGAGAAATCGGAGTGGCAATATCTGATCTTGATCCTGAAGGTGAGGTAATGGTGCATGGAGAAATCTGGAATTCCGAAAGTTTAGTAGGAAAAATAAAGTGTGGTCAAACTATAAAAGTTGAAGAAATTTCACATCTTAAACTAAAAGTGAGCATAGTCTAAGTTAATTTGATAAACAATTAAAGAGAGGAGATATTTATGCCAATTTCTCTGACAGTTATAAGTGTAATTTTTATCTTTGTTATTTTCATTCTTTTCAATGCGATCAAAATATTAAGAGAATATGAGCGGGGCGTTATTTTTAGATTGGGAAGATTGATAGATACAAAAGGTCCCGGATTAATATTTTTAATTCCAATTGTCGATCGAATAGTTAAGGTCAGTCTAAGAATAGTTGTTTTGGATGTTCCTCCACAAGATGTTATTACAAAAGATAACGTTTCACTAAAAGTAAATGCCGTTGTCTATTTTCGTGTTATAGATGCTAATAAAGCTATTGTAGAGGTTGAAAATTATCTTAATGCTACTTCACAGCTTTCTCAGACAACCCTCAGAAGTGTTCTCGGTCAATCAATGCTTGATGAATTACTTGCAGAACGAGAAAAAATTAATAAATCACTCCAGGAAATTATAGACACTCATACTGATCCCTGGGGGATAAAAGTTTCAAATGTTGAAGTAAAGCATGTTGATCTTCCTATCGAGATGCAGCGAGCGATGGCAAAACAGGCAGAAGCAGAGAGAGAGAAGCGTGCAAAAATTATTCACGCAGAAGGAGAATTCCAGGCAAGCCAGAAACTGAGAGATGCGGCAGAGATTATTTCAGAACAACCAATGGCTCTACAGTTAAGATTTTTACAGACTCTAACTGAAGTTGCATCAGAGAAAAATTCAACAATTATTTTCCCTGTGCCGATTGATTTACTCACTCCATTTCTGAAAAAGGAAATTTAAATAATATAAAGACCGTCTTT
>JALHTS010000259.1 GCA_022865965.1 Ignavibacteriaceae bacterium | reverse complement strand
TTTATTCTGTAAAAATAAATTCCACTTGGAAGATTGGATGCATCAAAATTTAGTTCATAAGAACCACTATTATAAAATTCGCTGTTAATAAGACTTGCAACTTCCTGTCCAAGTAAATTATAAATTTTTAAACTTACTATTCCAGCTTCAGATAAATTAAATCTTATCATCGTTGTGGGATTAAATGGATTAGGATAATTCTGCTCCAATAAATAATCATCAGCTATGCTATTAATTTCATTTGCCACTGATGATGGATCTAACATAGTCTTGAATTTAAAAATAGTAGACCAATTACCCGTTCCATACTGATTTATTGCTCTGACTTTCCAATAGTAAAAAGTATTATAAAGAAGGTTGGAATAAGCTAATGTAGTATCAGTTAATCCCGTTGTATCTATCACGATTGAAGTTGACGAAAAATACACACTATTTGCAAGTATCAGATCATAAGTTTCAGCAGCGGGAACAAGATTCCAATAGAACAGTGAATCAATTGGAAGTTCGACTGTATTATTAAATGGGAATACTAATGTCGTAGTTGCAGGATAACCCGTTGTAAAACTAAATGGTGCAGAAAAATCACTAACACCGCCTGCGTTGGTAGAATTAACTCTCCAGTAATAAATAGTACCTCCCTCTAATCCCGTAACAGTAAGTGAAGTATCCGTTAAACCACTTTGATCCAATAAAGTATCACTTGCAAATGAAGGATCGCTGGATATTTGTAATCTGTATGAGGCAGCTAATTCCGGATAATACCACTCAAGATTAATATCATTGCTAATATTTATCTCGCCATTTCCCGGAAAAGCAAGAACAGGAATAGGAGGAGGATTTACAGTTAATACACTGGTCATGACACTCTCATTATAATTACGATCGAGAGATGCTACGACAAAATAATATGGACCAACTGGGCTAGGCGGTTCACCGGGTATGCTGTATTTTCTGCCTTCAACATTTAAAATATTGGCTGAATTTTCCAGATCAGCAGGTTGAACATTTGAATAATTAAATCTGTAAACAACATAGCGTGAAGCAGAATCTCCATCGCTAGCTGTTTGCGGTAAATCCCACGCTAATCCAGCCTGACCGTTAGGTAATCTTTCATATCTTAAATTTTGCGGTGGATTTGGATCTACAATATCCTTCCATGCCATTTGCGGCAGAATTGAAATATATCTGTAAAGATCATTTCTTAAAGTATCGGTTACACCTTTAGGATTTTCTCCGAAATTTTTTGCTCTGAAAAATACTCCACCATGTACTTTTGGATTTGCTCTGTCAAAGCGTATCTGGTTAGGCATTTCACTAGGATTAGACCAAACAGATATTCTATAATAAGCATGACCAGGATAATAATGCCTTTCGTTTGAAAAAACTGAATCAGCCCACCAGGGTTGTAATGAACCATAATCAGTAATACTACCAAAGGGCCAATATAGTTGCGGAGTAAGATAATCAATTGAACGATCATGTAACCAAGCGATTGCATCACAGAAAATATCATCATAAGCTGAAAGTGTACCACCACCAACTATCGGAGGATAATAATGTCGCCAAATACCGAAAGGGCTGATACCAAATTTCACAAATGGTTTAACTGCTTGAATTGTGTCATAAACTTCTTGAACCATCAAGTTTACGTTATCCCTACGCCAATCATTTTTATCAGTAAAACCTCTAGGATCAGCAGCAAATGCTGCATCATCCAAAGCATTATTTGCTGAAGTAGCAGTCATATTGTTCGGCGGATATGGATAAAAGTAATCATCAAAATGAATACCATCAACATCGTAATTAGATACTACATCACCAATTACCTTGCGTATATATTCTCTAACTTCAGGTAAACCCGGATTTAGAAATTTAAATGTAGATATTTGCAATACCCATTCCGGATGTTCTACAGATACATGATTCGGAGCAATGGTATAATAACCGACAGTTCTAACGGCTCTATAAGGATTAAACCAGGCGTGAATTTCCATACCTCTATTGTGCGCTTCTTCAACAGCAAATTCAAGAGGGTTGTAATATGGATAAGGTGGAGTTCCCTGACTTCCTGTAAGCCAATATGACCACGGATCATACGCAGAACTATAAAGTGCATCACATTCTGTTCTAATCTGGAAAATTATTGTATTAATACCATCTCTTTTTAATTCGTCAAGGAGATTTATGAGCTGTAGTTTTTGATCTTCAGTAGTTCCGTTCGGAGAATTAGGCCAATCAAGATTTGTAACAGTTGCAATCCATGCTGCTCTCATTTCAATCTTTGGTGGTATAGACTGAGGAAAAATATTGATTGATAGAGTTATTAGAACTAAAAGTAAAAGTAAAGAATATTTTTTCATAACAGTAATAATTTAGTTGAATAAATACATTATAAATTTAATCAAGATTTACGGAATTATAAACATTAAAAATGAAAAATAATTAAGCCCCGCTTTTGCGGGGCTTAATTATGTACGAAAAATTATCTCGTATCTTACTTGATAAGAATCATTTTTCTGATTTGATTAAAGTTTTTTCCGTTATCAGAACTTGCTTTCAATTCATAGAAATAAATTCCGCTACTCATTTTCTTACCAATGTTATCATTTGCATTCCAAACCACGGAATGATTTCCCGCTGACATTTGATTATCAACAAGCACTCTAACCGTTTCTCCCAACAAATTATATACTGTTAATTTAACATCTGCCAATGTTGGTAAA
>JALHTS010000258.1 GCA_022865965.1 Ignavibacteriaceae bacterium | reverse complement strand
TGTGCAATATTCCATGATATTGCTCTACCGATTTGAATTGAAATAAGCCGATTAATGAAAATTCTCCAAATATCCCATCTAAACTCTTCAATTGAGGGATTTTAATTAAATCTTGTACTAAATGTGGTTCTTTTGGGTTTGTTTTAATTTCTAATATCACATTTTTCATTCTATTTCGACCTAATCTCGGATTTATATTGATAGTAAAGTTATTAATTATTTGTCTTGATATCAACGTAGAGAATTTAGTGTGAAAAGATTGTCGAGTTATATTCAACATATCAGAAATCTTTGATATTCTCAGTTTTGAACGAGAATTTAAACTTTTAAGGAGATTCTGTAGCTCTTGTTCGTTTTTTAATTCCATATTTTGCTTATTCTTCATACTTTATGATTTATTATGAATTATATGTTAACAAATTCTTTAAAATAGTTACATTTTAATTAAAAAAACGTTTATTAATCAATTAAAATTTTATACATTACATCTAACAAAAGTGTTAAATATGGTAAATTATAAAGTTGCTGATGAAAGTTTAGCAGAACAAGGTAAAGAAGCATTATATATAGCTGAAAATAAAATGCCCGTCATTTCTAAAGTTATTCGAGAACGATTTGAAAGGGAAAAACCTTTAAAGGGCATAACCATCGCTGGATGCCTCCATGTAACAAAAGAAACTGGAAATTTAGCTCGAACTTTAAAAGCTGGTGGTGCAGAAGTCTATTTATGTGGGAGTAATCCTTTATCAACTCAAGATGATGTATCAGCTGCATTGGTTAAAGAAGGAATAAATGTATTTGCATGGCATGGTAATACTGATGAAGAATTTTATTGGTGTATAAGAGAGTGCTTAAAAGCTAAGCCTAATATTCTTATAGACGATGGTGCTGATATGATTGTTACAGCTCATAAAGAATTTCCTGAATTGATACAGAATGGTACTATTATCGCTTGTCAAGAAGAAACAACAACAGGTGTGAAAAGATTTAAAGCAATGGACAAAGCAGGTCATTTAAAAGTTCCTTTGTTTCCAGTTAATGATGCTCGTTGTAAAAATCAGTTTGATAATGAATTAGGAACTGGACAAGGGATTGTTGCAGCAATATATGGAATGCACGTCTTATTTGCTGGGAAAAATGTAATTGTGGCCGGATTCGGTCACTGCTCATCAGGCATGGCATTGAGAGCTAGGGGATTAGGTGCAAACGTCATTGTCACCGAGATTGATCCGATTAAAGCGCTCCAAGCTAAATTTACTGGATATCAAGTTATGCCTATAGTAGATGCTCTACCAATTGCGGATATTATACTTACTGCTACAGGGTGTAAACACGTGATACCTCCAACAAAAGAAATGTTTAATAGGCTTAAGGATGGTGTAATCCTTGGAAACCTTGGACACTTCGATATTGAAATCCCAACCAAGGAACTATACGAATTTGCTAAAGAAATCCGACCGGTTCGCAGTAATGTTGAGGAATTAGTTTTTCCTGATGGTAAAAAGGTTTATTTATTGGCTAAAGGGCGATTAGCAAATCTTGTTTTATCTGAAGGGCACCCTAGCGAAGTCATGGACATGTCATTTGGACTCCAAGCTTTAATGTCGGAATATATTGTAAAAAATAAGGATTCATTAAAAGCTGGAATGGTAAATGTGCCAGTTGATATTGACGATAAAGTAGGAATTTTGAAACTACAAGCGATGGGTATAAAAATAGACACTCTAAGCGAAGAACAATATAAGTACATCCACGGCTACGAAGAAGGAACTTAAAATTTCTTTTATTTTATTTTTTTTCGACCTGCTGTACGGCCGGGCCAATATGAAGGATCTGGTCTTTGTAAAGACCAAAAAGCAAGTAAAGGAAGTGGTGGATGATTATTTTTTCAGGAATATTGGCTTTAAAACGTTAACAACAAGATTAGATGCATTTCACGACTTTTTATTTTGAATAATTTTGTATTTTATATTTTTATGTAAGATTACAATAAAAACCTCATATACTTTCTTAATTTCTTGAAAAACTTCGTTATCAGTGAAGTAATGGACAAGTTATTGAATAATAAATAAAACCGAACATTATGATATTTATGAAAGTAATTTTATGCACAAAATACGGGCCTCCGGATGTTCTTCAACTCAAAGAGGTAGAAAAACCAGCTCCCAAGGACAATGAAGTACTGGTAAAAGTATATGCGACAACAGTAACAGCAGGGGACATTAGAATGCGAAGTTTCAAAGTTCCTCTCTCTTATTGGCTCCTCGCTCGAATAGCGCTTGGTCTTAGAAAACCAAAAAAAGCCATACTCGGATCTGAGTTAGCCGGAGAGATTGAAGCAATAGGCAAAGATGTAAAATTGTTTAAGAAAGGTGACCAGGTTTTTGCATATCTCGGACACAATGTTGGTGCTTATGCCGAGTATCTATGCATGCCTGAAAATGGGTGTTTGGCAATCAAACCGGCAAATGTGACCTTTGAGGAAGCCGCCGCCATTCCTTTTGGGGGCAATACAGCCTTGTATTTTCTTAGAAAAGGAAATATCCAGAGCGGACAAAAAGTTCTTATCTATGGCGCTTCTGGAAGTGTAGGTACTTTTGCGGTTCAGCTTGCCAAGCACTTTGGGGCAGAAGTTACTGGCGTATGCAGTACCCCAAATTTAGAAATGGTGAAATCTTTGGGAGCCGATAAGGTAATTGATTACACTAAAGAGGATTTTAACAAAAGCGGTGAGACCTATGATGTTATTTTTGACGCGGTAGGCCAGAGTTCGTTTTCAGGTTGTATGAGATCACTGAAGAAGGAAGGAATCTATCTTCAAACTGTTGCTGCACCAGCACTAAGTGTTCGAATGCGATGGACTTCAATGACAAGCAGCAAGAAACTAATAGGTGGGACAGCAACCCCTAAGACTGAAAATCTAATTTACCTCAAAGAACTCGTTGAAGCGGGTAAGATAAGACCTGTCATTGATAGACGTTATTCGCTTGAACAAATTGTCGAAGCCCACCGGTATGTCGACAAAGGACACAAAAAGGGAAATGTAGTCATAACTGTGGGACATAATAACTGAACCTGACAAAAAGCAAACTTGGTAGAAGGCGGGTCTGCCAGATTAAACTGTCTTGCGATTAGTAGGCTAGAGAAATGTTTATAAGAAACTCACGCATATATTATATATACACTACGTATAAGTTACCTTACGTAGTGTAAATGAAAAAATCGTGTATTCTATAATGCCAATTGAAGGAGAAAATTCTAAGAGTCAGGTGATTGCAGATCAATCACCACGCAAGACCGCAAGAATCGCAGGTTTCCTCTATTTCATGTATTTTATAACTTCGGTCATTGCAAATTTGTTTGGCAACTTTGTATTCGTGGATGCCCCAGCAACGCTCAATACTATAATTGCCTATGAATCGTTATTTCGTATCGGTCTTGTAATTAGTCTATTCTCAGTTGTGTTTTTTCTTTTGGCGGCCTGGGCTTTGTACGTACTATTAAAACCGGTTAACGAAAACTTAGCTTTACTGTTCCTGTTATTAAACCTAGGTGGGTTTGTTATATGGTGTCTTAGTACGCTTAATCTATTTTCCAGCCTGCTACTCTTGAGTGGAGCTGATTATTTGAATGTATTCCAGCCAGATCAGCTACAAGCGCAAGCGATGTTAT
>JALHTS010000257.1 GCA_022865965.1 Ignavibacteriaceae bacterium | reverse complement strand
TCTGCCTATATTCAGGATAAAATTGAGTTTCCAGAGTTAGTTATTAACATAGGCCTACGTTTTGATTATATGAATGCAAATGTTCAATTCAGAAGTACCCCGTTGGATCCTTCTTCTGTAATTGAAGTAAGTCCAAGATCTCAATTATCACCAAGAATAGGAATCGCACATCCTATTTCAGACAGAACTAAACTGCATTTTGCTTATGGACATTTTTTTCAAAATCCCTCTTTTCGTTATTTATATGAAAATCATCAATACGATCTGAATGTAAGAGAACCAATATTCGGTCAGGCAGATCTTGATGCAGAAAGAACAATTTCTTATGAGGTTGGAATTGCCCATCAGTTTACAGATCGAATTGCAGTGGATTTTACCGCTTATTACAAAGACATAACAGGTTTATTAGGGACGCGTTATTATTTCCCATACGTAGATGGGCGTTATACAGGATATACTTTATATGTAAATGAAACCTATGCAAACGCGCAAGGTTTTGAAATAAACCTAACAATCAGACCCGATGAATATTTTTCGGGTGGTATTACGTATACTTATTCAGTTGCTAAGGGTCGTGCCTCTTCCGAGGAAGAGTATTATCCCGGCACTCAAGAATCAACACAGCTATATTATCTCGATTTTGATCAAACTCATGTATTTAATGCTATCGGTACTTTTACATTTCCTGAGGGAGAAGGTCCGGAAATTTTAGGAAGTCATATTTTTGAGAATATGGATTTTAACTTAGTATTCAAGGCTAATTCGGGATATCCTTATACTCCTGGTGGAAGAGATGCTGGCTTAGTGATAAAAAATTCTTTAAGAGATCCCGATCAGTACACATTAGATCTATTAATGGGCAAAGAATTTAAATTAGTAAATAATTTACGTTTCAGAATTTTTGCCGAGATTTTAAATCTAACTAATAATAGAAATATCTTATATGTGTATTCTGATAGCGGCTCACCTGACTATACGCAGGGAAATCATTCTATTGAATATATGAGAGATCCATCTAATTATGGTCCACCAAGGTCGATAAGGTTAGGGGCTTCTATAAAGTTTTAATGAAAATTTGAAAACGAAATTTATATGGTAATTCTATGAAAAAAAAATGCGCTTTTATTCTTTTAACGTTTGCTTTGTTTATAAATATATATCCGCAAAATAAGAAGGACAGCAAAGATATAGTTTTGGATAAAACATCCAGTATTGTGGATCGGGCGGCGGGGATTCATAATGCAAGCAATATTGGATTATTTTTTGAAAACAGGGGTAAGTTATACCCCAGGTTCTTAACGCAGGGTCCATGCGGTGAATATCCAATAAATAGCGGACATCACTATATCTATAGACTTAACCCAATGGTGGCATTTCCAACAAATGTTATACAAGGAAGGTTCATCACTGATGAGGAATGGGAAGCCGCTGCAGGTTATCATAATATTGATTCTGCCCAAATTGCTTTCAGTGATAAACCATATACCTGGGATAAGCTAACTGGCTGGCCTATTAAAGATGCAAATGGAAATTCGGTTTTTATGTCTGATCAGGACAGCTATTGTGTTTATAATGACAGCGGGAATACAATACAGATGCTTGATATACAGATTAATCAAACTGGTTATGCTTATGGTATAACATTCGCACAAAACATGATTTTCTTCAGGTTTGATGTTATTAATAAAAGCAATAATAGTTATGAAGGAATGTATTTTAATATTTATATGGATGAAGATGTAGGGGATGGCAGTGGCGGCGCCCCGGAATATGAGGATGATTTGGTTGGAATAGATACTTCTAAAAATCTTGCTTATATGTATGATTCGGATGGTTATTCACAAGATTGGAATATTACACCGGGTTATATGGGTGTAGTATTTTTAAGAACGCCAAAGATAAATGATATAGAACTAGGAATGACAGATTGCCATTATATGATTTATGATTATGATATTGATATAGACACTATTCAATATGGTGTTATGTCCAGTAGCAGGTCATTATATAATTCCTCTTTAAGCGATAAATATTTTCATGTGGCATCTGAGGAGAATATTCATTTTGATGATCCTTCGCAAATTCCCGCATCTGGTGGAGATTTACTTTTTAATATGTCTTCCGGACCTTACGATATTAATTCACACGATACTTTAACGTTCTATACTGCTTTAATAGCTGGAGATGATTTAGCTGGTCTTTATAATTCTTATGAGCAAGCAATAAATACAATTAATGCTAACTTTGAATTACCAAAAGCTCCTGATCGCCCCACACTAACCGGAGTGCCAGGAGATCAAAAAGTAATTCTTTATTGGGATAACGTCGCAGAATTATCAATAGATTCATTCAGCGGCGAAGCTGATTTTGAAGGTTATAGAATTTACAGGAGCAAAGACAGAGGAATTACTTGGGGAAAAATAGCTGACTTTGATAAGAAGAATTCTATTGGTAATAATACCGGGATTCAATACAGCTACATAGACTCTACTGTAATTAATGGTTTTGAATATTGGTATTCAATTACCGCATATGATAGAGGCACTGATCTGATTCCTAGCCTTGAAAGTTCTCTTGGTAATACTTTAGAAGCAATTAATACCGTATCTGTTATTCCAAGGTCAAATGCCATCGGAAGAGAGCCTGTTTCAGTTGCATCTGTTGAACATTATGGCTCCGGCATATCAAATTATGTCTTTAACATAGACCCTATTGACGATGAGTCTCTTAGCGATAACACTTATGATGCAGAGTTTTCTTTTCTGATTCTGAAAGAGGTGGGTGATCTAAAAACTGATGTGTCGCTACAAATCATTGATTCCTCTTTAACTAAACCGTATAGATATGGTATATCTTTTAATAGCCCAACCTCCGTAGACATTTTAAATTTGACTACTGGAGAAGCGGTAGGAAGAACTGGTTTGGGATATCCTCTCGGGGGAAGAATCTTTTATTTACCAACGGAAGGATTTAGTATTCGATTAACTGACGACGTCACTACTTTGCCCGAATTTCTTCCGGAGGCCGGGGATCTTATCACAATAAATTTTGTTGTTAATGTTGTAAGGAATGATAAGGACACTGTTATAACATCACGACCATTTGAAATGGGGCAGAAGCAAGCTACAGATGATGGAGTAATATTCTATATGGCGCCACCCGAAATTATACAAAACGTATCCAGAGTTGGTGGCACAGATAATCTGGATTTAACTTTTTCAGTTGAGGATGCCTCACAGATAATAAATGAAACCTATTTGCTTTTCACTACTGGATATGGGTTTGATGAAAACGGTGAGGGCTTTATAAACCTATTAATAAAAAATTCTTATGGTGATACGATTGCAGTAAAAGATTCTTTGTCCGATCAAAGTACAGTTACTTTTGGCGGATTATTAGGAAAGGTTAAATTCGATTCTCAAAATCCCCCAAATGCGGGAAACATTTTTTCTGTAGAAACAATTCAACCTATTTTACCAAATATTCAGGATAAATATAAATTTACTATAAAAGGATCTCAAATAAACCTATCTCAACAAACCAGTGAAATGAATAAGATAAGAGTTGTACCAAATCCATATGTCGTATCGTCCTTATTTGAATCTGAACTTGGTGAATTAAGGTTAGAACCATTAAGACAAATTCAATTTATTAATCTTCCTGCTATATGCACAATTTATATTTTTACTGTTGCCGCAGAT
>JALHTS010000256.1 GCA_022865965.1 Ignavibacteriaceae bacterium | reverse complement strand
CCATTATGATTCTAATCCCCTTGATGACGATACATTAAGTGGTTACGATGTTCATAAGGTACCAATTTCAACATTAACAGCCCATGCTTTGGAAGGAACAAAACTTTCTCCTAAAGAAGTTGCCAGATGTAAAAACTTTTTTGCGCTTGGTTTGATGTATTGGCTGTATAATCGTTCCGCTGATAATACTATTGCATGGATCCACGAAAAATTCAAAAAAAATCCTGATTATGTAGATGCTAATGAAAAAGCATTAAAAGCGGGTATGAATTTTGGAGAAATGACCGAAGCTTTCACGACACGTTATAGTGTTGCAGCCGCCAAGTTGCCTAAAGGAACTTACAGAAATATTTCCGGTAATGAAGCTACTGCACTTGGATTTTTAGCTGCATCTGTAAAAAGCGGGTTGCCATTGTTTCTTGGTTCTTATCCAATTACACCTGCTTCTGAAATTTTACAGTATATAAGTTCATATAAAAATTTCGGGGCAAAAACTTTCCAGGCTGAAGATGAAATTGCAGGAATAGCATCAGCTATCGGAGCTTCTTTTGCCGGATCTTTAGCAATCACTTCTACAAGTGGTCCTGGTTTAGCATTGAAGAGTGAAGCAATCGGACTAGCAGTTATGACAGAATTACCGCTTGTAGTAATTAATGTTCAAAGAGGTGGACCAAGTACCGGACTTCCAACAAAAACTGAACAAGCAGATTTGTTACAATCTATGTACGGAAGAAGTGGAGAATCTCCGGTTGCAGTTCTTGCTGCACGAACTCCACGTGATTGCTTTTATATGGCTATTGAAGCTTCAAGAATTGCACTTAAATATATGACTCCGGTTATTCTATTAACTGACGGATATCTTGCTAATGGTTCAGAACCCTGGCGAATTCCAAATGTTGATGAATTATCGGATATTAAAGTTGAATTCAGAACTGAAAAAGAAGGTTTCTTTCCTTATTCAAGAGATGAAAATCTTGCAAGACCTTGGGCAATTCCAGGAACTCCCGGACTTGAGCACAGAATTGGTGGTTTGGAAAAAGCTAACATAACAGGAAATGTAAATTATGATCCTGATAACCATCACAACATGGTAAAACTAAGAGCACAAAAAATTCAGAATATTCAGAGTGAGATTCCCGATCTTAAAGTTGATGGTGAACTGGAAGGTGAACTCTTGGTTATTGGATGGGGAGGAACATACGGTGCATTAAAAGAAGCGGTTAATAAAGCAAGAGAACTTGGATATAAGGTTTCTCAGGCTCATTTCAGATATATCCATCCATTTCCTAAAAATACCGGTGATGTTTTGAAGAAATTTAAAACAGTTTTAATTCCTGAAATCAATCTTGGACAACTGGCAATATTAATTAGGAATGAATATCTAATTGAAGTGGAACAATTTAATGTTGTTAGAGGTCTTCCGTTCAGAACCTCAGATGTATTAAATAAGATTATGGAAATTCTCGGAGGAAATAATGGCAACTAATATTGAAAATGTGGTTACTAAATATACTGCTAAAGATTTTGCAACAGATCAGGATGTTAGATGGTGCCCGGGCTGTGGTGATTATTCTATACTCGCTCAGGTTCAAAGAACATTCCCTGAATTAATAAAAGATCATAAAGAAAATGTTGTTTGGGTATCCGGTATAGGCTGCTCAAGCAGATTTCCTTATTATATGAACACATATGGTTTTCATGGTATTCACGGAAGAGCTGCTTCTATTGCAACAGGTGTAAAGCTTGCAAATCCAAAACTATCGGTTTGGGTTGCTACCGGTGATGGTGATCTTCTAAGCATTGGTGGAAATCATTTTATTCATGCCTGCAGAAAAAATATTGATCTAAAAATTCTTTTATTCAATAACAGAATATATGGATTAACAAAAGGGCAATATTCTCCAACTTCCGAAAAAGGAAAAATTACCAAGACCACTCCATTCGGAAGTGTTGATTATCCTTTTAATCCAATTTTGCTGGCAGTCGGTTCGAATGCAACTTTTATTGCTCGTTCTCTTGATCGTGATGGTAAGCATATGCAAGAAATGATTAGTAGAGCTGGAAAACATAAAGGCACAGCGTTAATCGAGATATTCCAGAATTGTAATATTTTCAATGATGGTGCTTTTAGTTTATTAACCCATAAAGGTACTAAAGATGATAATATTGTTGTTCTTGAGCATGGTAAACCTTTAGTGTTTGGGAAAAACAATGATAAAGGTATTAAGCTTGATGGCTTTACACCTGTGGTTGTTGATCTGTCAACCGGTGAATTCAGCAAAGAGGATTTATGGATACATGATGAATTTGATGAAACTCCTACCAGATCTATAATTCTTGCAACCCTGGAAAGCATTCCCGGAATGCCGACACCCATAGGAATTTTCAGGGAAGTCTCTAAACCAACATATGATGGAGGCGTTGAAAAACAAATTGAAGATGT
>JALHTS010000255.1 GCA_022865965.1 Ignavibacteriaceae bacterium | reverse complement strand
TCCTAATAAAATAATTGAATAAAATATTATTTAACAGTAGTCTGCTACGGGAGAGTATTCGGTATGGCGGAATGGGAAAGAAACGGTAATTAAACTCTAGCTTCTAACCCTCTCGGAGTAGAGAAAAAAAAGACTATATATAGTTTGCAATTAATTTTTCACATTTGCAATAAAAATAATATTAAAATTTGGCAAGTGTAGTTAATTAACAAGAATAGTTAATTAACAATAAACCCCAAACGAGGAGAACATCATAAGCAGTAAATAAAAATTAAGTTCAAACCCATTCTTCCGAAACACGGTATCTAGAAATGGTCCGCCGCCGATTATCAGGTCTACTTCAAACTCTTGGTTAAGTTCATCTGGTTTCCTATAGAGAATCGGGTTTGTAAAATTTTTTTGATTTACCAGACCACTTTTTCTTCGTGTCTTTTCCATAACGTCTCGGTCTTGAGTGACCTGAGCTTCCTCTACCTTGTTGCCGGGTTGGGGCTTTCACCGGGTTATGATCAATCAATGGAAAAGGATGATTATCAATAACAGAAATCTTTTTAGCAATCAGTTTTTCTATATCGCGCAAGTATGCTTTTTCTTCTGCATCACAGAATGAAATAGCAGTTCCTATAGCGCCGGCTCTTCCCGTTCTTCCAATACGATGAACGTATGTTTCAGCAACATTGGACATTTCATAATTGATCACATATTCTAAATCATCAACATCAATTCCGCGTGAGGCAATATCTGTTGCCACCAATATACGTGTGGTTTGTGCTTTAAAATTTATTAAGGCACGTTGTCTGGCATTTTGTGATTTATTACTATGTATTGCCTCTGCTTTGACATTATGCTTTAACAGAAACCTTACAACTTTATCTGCACCATGCTTTGTCCGCGTAAACACCAGGGCGGTTTTAACTTTTTTATCTTTTAAAACTTCTACTAATAAAGAATTCTTATTTCCTTTATCAACGAAGTAAACATATTGTTCAATTAAATCTACTGTTAATGACTCAGGCGTTACCGAAACCTTTGAGGGGTTGTGTAATATTGTATTTGCAAGCTTAACTATTTCGGGTAGTATAGTTGCTGAAAAGAAAAGCGATTGTCTTTTTTTCGGAAGCGCCTTCAATATTCTTTTTACATCGTGAATAAAACCCATATCCAGCATACGGTCTGCTTCATCCAGAACAAAAATTTCAACATCACGTAAAGTTAAATGTCCCTGATTCATAAGATCTAACAGCCTGCCCGGTGTTGCAACTACTATGTCCACACCGCCGCCCAATGCTGATGTTTGCGGGTTTTGATTAACACCGCCAAAAATTACCGTATAGGTTAATCTTGTATGTCTTCCATATGCTTTAAAACTTTCCCCAATTTGAATTGCCAACTCTCGTGTTGGCGTAACAATCAAGCTTCTCACTTTTCTTTTTTTGTGGTAAGTTTTATTTGCGCTTAATAATTGCAGGATAGGAATGGCAAACGCAGCCGTTTTTCCTGTTCCTGTTTGTGCGCAGCCTAGCAAGTCGGTGCCTTGTAAAACAATAGGAATTGATTGTATCTGTATGGGCGTTGGGGTAATATAACCGTCTTCTTTTACCGCTTTTAAAATAGGCTCAATTATATTTAATGATTGGAATTGTATATCTGATTTTAGTGTTAGGTCGTTATTTTCTGTTTTGGTCAAGTTCGTAATCCTCTATCTTTTTTCAGCGCGTTGCTAACAAATTTCTCTATGTAATATTGCTTATAATCTTTTTAAAGACAAGAATTCTTCCCGTAGAAAACTCCTCTATGCAAAGAAATTTCAAGCCATTCTGGTCGAAAATCAGAATTTTGTCATTTTTCTGAATTCTCCTATTGACTATTTGCTATCAAAGTGATATCATTACGATAGCATTTTTAATAAGGAGTGTAAAATGGAAAATATAGTTGAAAAGCCCGCAAATAAAATTAATGGGTTTTTAATGTTGTTTTTGTCAATTGTATTATTAGCAATTGATATTTATCTGCTTGTTTTGGGAATCAAGACGGATAATCTGCAAATTCTTTGGATTTTTATTCCACTTTCACTAATTGCTATTCTGATTTTAGCAGGATTTATGGCAGTTCAGCCGAACGATTCCCGTGTTCTTATATTATTTGGTAAATATACCGGCACTGTTCGTCATTCTGGATTCTGGTGGGTAAATCCCTTTACTATTCGGAAAAAGGTTTCATTAAGAATAAGAAACTTCAACAGCCAGAAAATTAAAGTAAATGATCT
>JALHTS010000254.1 GCA_022865965.1 Ignavibacteriaceae bacterium | reverse complement strand
GTTACTCCAGCAATTCAAATTAATTCAGGAAGCAAATGGAGGTGATCCTCTTGCGCAACATGAACTTGGTATGAGACTTTTACTTGGTGAAGGATTAGCAGCGGATACTGTTCAGGCAGTTTATTGGATAAGACGGGCAGCAAGTCAAGGGATGATTTCTGCAGTTTATAATTATGGTGTATTGTTAATTAATGGCTGGGGTGTCGAATGGAATCCGTTTGAAGCCTTTAAGAATTTCCGTAAAGCTGCATTAAGGGGAATGTCGCAAGCACAGTATATAGTTGGAATATTGCACACCGACAATCTTATCGTCTCTAAAGACTTTAACAAAGCATACATCTGGACGAAGAGAGCTTATGATAACGGATTCGAACCTGCTAAGGAAGTTATTGATGCATTGAGTGAATTTGTTGATACTGTTAGCATTTCGTTTAATGATACTTTAATTAACAGTCTTGAATACGTTGATATTTCTAATGAAAGTTCTATTGAATCAACACTCGGTCTAGATTTTCTAGACTTTGATGCTATAAATGACACTGTAAAAGATATCTCTGATCAAATGCTGATTAAGGATCTGTCAAATTGCGGAGTTATAAATATTCTTGATACACTATCATTAAATCTCCAATCCGAATTGACTGAGATAAATGACAGCTTGAAACTTAAGTTAATTTTAGACCTCGCTGAAGCAGGAAGTCCCGAAGCATTTTCTATTTTAGGACGATTATTTGAAAACGGAGTGTTCGTTAACAAGGATATTATCCTTGCCGCTGAATATTACATTAGAGCAATAAGGCTTGATTCACCGAGATCACCATTTCTTCTATGGAAATTAGTCCAGACCGATGATTTTTATTCTCTACTAAAATCATCTACTGATAGAGATAATGCTGTTGCACAATTTGTTTGGTATGGACTTCATATACTTAGTTATGATAATCGTATTACCGAATTTGATGCTTTAAACTTTTTGGAAAAATCAGCGAACAAAAATCACATTCCTTCAATTATAGAACTGGGATTGAACCATTATACAGGTAAATATGTGAATGAAAGCAAAATAAATGGTATTAGCATCTGGCAGATCGGTGAAAGATTGGGAAGTGTTGAGGCTTCCGTTAGAATAGCATCAGCAAGAGTGTTTGATCAATTCGGATTGCTGAATACCGAACAGTTAATTTCATTTTTGAATGAGGCAACATCAAAAGGTTCGATTCTTTCCGAAGTTGCTCTTGCCTCAGCTTATGAAAATGGAGTTGGTGTTAAAAGAAATTTATCAACCGCAGTTAAGCATTACAGAAATGCAGCACAAAGAGGAAGTCAGTTTGCCTTTAGGCAATTACAAAGAATATATGATTCCCTTCGTCCCGCCGAAGAAGAATTTGTGATAGATTGATTTATCAGTTTTGTCTTTATTCAATCCAAATAGAAATTTAAATCCGATGTTGAAATAATTAGTAATCATTATTTTTACATACTAATTTTGTTTAACTATAAACAATCATTATGAAAAAGAAACTTACATCTAAGCTGCCGAATGTCAGGACTAGTATCTTTACTGTTATGTCAAAGATGGCAAATGAGCATAATGCGATTAATCTTTCACAAGGATTTCCGGACTTCAATTGTTC
>JALHTS010000253.1 GCA_022865965.1 Ignavibacteriaceae bacterium | reverse complement strand
TGATAAACAAAACTTCCGTAAGAAGCACCAGGATGCGAGGAAAGAATTTTCTTACCGTCTCTTTCTATTAATGCAGCTGTGAAAACTGATAAGAGCTTACCGTTTTTTTTAACAAAAAATGAAACATCGTTAAATTTGTTTTGGGGATGATAATTTAAGAATTGTCTTTTGTTGAACAGTGTGCCATTATCTGACTGATCAACAAAATTATCCCATTCATCGGGAGACAAATTTTTTCCAT
This sequence comes from Ignavibacteriaceae bacterium, assembly GCA_022865965.1. Classification (GTDB taxonomy): domain Bacteria; phylum Bacteroidota; class Ignavibacteria; order Ignavibacteriales; family Ignavibacteriaceae; genus JAGXRK01. The sequence goes on along the minus strand of JALHTS010000253.1, from coordinate 4,119 downwards.
CATATTTATAGTATTCAAGCATGAGAATTCTTCTTTTTAGTTGTATCTGGTTTTGTAAAAATGTTTACTAAGAAAAGGACTGATTAAAATCATCATCAATAAGATGTACGGATATTTAAATCTCGGATCACCAAACGAAAATAAAGGAATAATAACTGCAAATCCTATCACTAATAAAAATAACATAAATGATTTTTCTGATTTCAATATTTTGAAATTTTTTATGGAATAAAGAATAAACATAATAACGATCAAAAAATAATAGATATGATGAAGAATTTGAAGAGAAATATAACCTATCTTCTTTATTAGCGGAACATCTGTCATTAGTTTATCATAATCCTGGTTTATAATTAAATGCTTCATAATGATGTAAAGATTCCACTCCTGCATGTGCAAAAGAGGTGAAATAGCATAATCATCCCATACAAAAATATGAATTAGTTTAAGCGGGAATATTTCTATCCATTTACCGGGATTTTCTTTTATCCAATTAACAGCTTTTTGAAACCAGAATTGCTGTTTTTCGATATAGGTTTTGGATTCAGGATTTTCGACATAGCCTGCTTTCCCTTCCTGAAAAACTCTGTCATTATATGCCCCTGTTGCATCATCATTTGCTCCAATCAAAAAGTTTGTACCATAATTAACTGATGTAACGATAAAATGCCCGGAACTTAAATATGTCGTTGTACCCATCATTAAAAATAACAATACTGCTCCCCCACTCAAAAATAAAGTTTGTTTCAACCTTCTACCGGACTGGAAAAAAAGTATGTATGCAAAAAGTGCAGCAAGCAATGCCCATCCCATCGGACGAACTGCAACCGAAGCTGATGCAAAAATACCTGACAAAAAATAATCGCTATTAGTGTCCTTCAACATAAAATAAAGTGAGAGGCTGAGAAGTACACCGAAGAATACTTCTGTCATATTCAGAAGGATAAAGCCGATGTTTGGAAGGTATAACATATAAAGTAAAATAAAAATTACCGCACTCTCTTTATTAAAGTACTTTTTAGTTATTGAATACAATAAAGACAGTTGAACTAAGTTTAATATTATATGCAGTACTCTAATAGAATAAGGAGAATTAAAAATATTTAGGACTATGATTTGAAGATTCACAAATAATGGTGCAATTATATAATCTTCGTAAAGATAAATATTAGTTGGATAAATGGAGCCTTGAAATAGGCTTGATGATGCAAGTTGATAATAGTAAAGTGAATCGCTTTTATATGGAAGCGGGTAATAAAATATATAGATCAGTTGAATTAAGACATAGAGTATTAGAATGTATTTTATGTGATCGGTAAGAAAACAGATTACTTTTTGCATCTGATATAAAATAGTCCTTTAAACTATTTTGATGAAGATCCTTAAAACTTAAACTGAAGCGAATACAGATTCGCGCTTCCTAATCCTAATTGAAATGGAAGAAATGCGTAATCAAAATTCAGATTTCCCCATTTCAAACCAACGCCAAATGTAAAATCACGTGATTCATATCCGGATTGATATCCACCTCTTAATGCTATGAGATTATCATATAAAAATTCTGCTCCGACATTGAAATGATTATCATCAGTATCAAAATATTTGTGATATTCTGCAACAGTCGTAATATCAAGTTTTACATTATTGACTTTAAAATTGTAAGCAGGACCAAATCTTATTTCAGCAGGAAGTTTTGTTTTTTCTAATCTGAGATCATTCATTGATCCGAGATTACGAACTGCAGTGGATACGGATAAACCCTCATAAGGAAGTTGATATTCAGCACCAATATCAAAGGCATAACCCGTTGCTTCATCAGATAGTATTCCTTCGTATAAATATTTTATTGTTCCTCCAACGGCTAAATCTTCGTTTAGATTAAATCCTGTTGAAAGACTTCCGTAAAAATAATTTGCATCGAATTTTGTATCCGGTTCACCGGGACGTGTTCTTACTTCAATATCGCTCAAAGTTGTCACATTAAAACCTAGTGCAAGCGGAATTCCAAAAATAGTAGATCTGATTCCTATAACTTCACTTCTTACATCCTGTATCCATTCATTATGCATAAAAAATACTTCGGAGTTTTTGAATGAAGCAAGTTTAGAAGGATTATAGAACAATGAAGTTATATCATTTGCTGCTACTGTACCAGCATCACCCATTGCAATATTACGTGCACCAAATCCGAATTTTAGAAATGATAATCCTGTATTACCGGAAGATTGTGCTAAAACCGCTACTGAAGATATTATAAATATTAAAAGAATTTTTTTCATATTGTTAAATTGTTTCATTGATACACTGTTTTGCTGTTACCATTAAAAATTAATATTCACTCCCACAATATGCCTGTCTGAAGATGAATACTGCTCTAATTGAAAAGCGTAATTAACACCTACAATAATTCCATCAATTTGTTTAAAATATGAAAAACCTGCAGATGGTTTTGCAGCCCAATCCTTATTGCTTAAATTGAATTGATCCAATCCTGCCCTCAGGAATAGTGCATCGTAAATATTGTACTCAGCTCCAAATCTGATAATGTTAGTATTGGCATTACTGTTTTCAAATTCAAAACCTGCAATAAAACCTATATCCTTCCTTGTATAACAAAATCCAATCTTTTTTAATAAAGGAAAATCATCTTTAGTAATTATACCATCTCTATCATAAACAGGTGCAGAATCCCATTCATATTTACTGTTAAGATCTGAAATCATCAGAGCAACATTCCATTCATCATTTATTCTATAAAGAACACCTACATCGAGTCCAATCCCTGTTGAAGTGATTTCTTCATATAATTTATAGTAGTACAATTTGGTAGAAATACCAACAGATAATCTTTCAGAAAATCTGTTAGCAACACTCAAGAAAAATTGATTTTCCGAAGTTGAAAGTTCTTCTGTCTTTAAACCGTTGTTATCTCTTCCGTCAATTTTTCCAACACCGGAATTTATGATTCCAATGCTCACACCGGCAGTAGTTGAGGGTTTCCTATTTAACGTTGATGTGTCCCTTGATGAATAGAAATCAAACTTTCTTGTAAAGTTTAAGAAGTTTAATGCTCTATCAAAAGACAAAAACGTGTATGATGTTTGAAATGAATTATTCTTCTGAAAAACAGTAATAGCAGGATTATAATATGAAACAAGATTACCTTCTGTTACGGCACTCATTGCGTTGCCCATACCAATTCCTCGCGCACCAAAACCGATTCGACTGAACGCACCTGGTCTTACTGCCATTTCACTAAATTCAGGTTGAGCATTCAAAAAAGACAAATTGACTAAAATAAATATTGATATTAAAATTCTCATTTAACCTCTTACTGAAGCACTAAAATTTTTCCGTAAACAGGATTTTTTCCTTCAACTTCCACCCGATAAAAATAAACACCGTTTGGTACGAAGCTACCGTTAGCATTGCGACCATCCCAAAAATCTGGCGTATCTTCTATGGTTTTATTACGCGAAGCATTTTGAATAACTGTTGAGACATAGTTCATTCCAAAGTCATAAACTCTTATTGTAACTTTAGACTCTTTTCCACCTGTACTGTATTTAATTTTTAATTGCTCCTGTCTTGGTGAAAAGGGATTGGGAAAACAATAAGTATCATCATCAGCCGATAAAGGAGATGAAGCAATAAATATTTTCCACGTTCCCTGCCAAAAACCGGTTTCACGTAATCTTGCAAGACCATCATCTGAACCAACCCAAACATCCTGAGCCTGGGATGCAGCACTGTAAAATATATTTGTCTTAAGAGAAATTTTTGATACAGGATCATAAATAGAGCCTGGTAAAATCCAGGTTTTGCCAATATCACTCGATCTAAAAACTCCGTTATCAGTCGCAATGAATACTTGTCCTGATTTAAAGCTAAAATTGTGCGATCTTTCATTATACAAAGTTGAGATCCAGCTTTCACCTCCATTAGTTGAAAAACTTACCACATAAAATTCATCAGGAGCTTCCGCTTTCCATGTTGATGCCCACAAAGAGTTTCCTACTGTACTATAACCGAGTGCCGTAATAAAGTTTCCGCTTATCGGTTCTTCCTGATTTTGATGATTGTACTTAATCCAGCTGATTCCATTATCAGTGGATTTAT
>JALHTS010000252.1 GCA_022865965.1 Ignavibacteriaceae bacterium | reverse complement strand
GCTTCACTGTCAGTTTGACCGGTATAAGCCGTATTCTGAAGAGCATCATAAAAAATAAATTCCTTACTTGAAACAACAGCATCAGCCAATTCGATACCGAAGGGACCTAGAATAGTAAGTTGTAAAGAATCCGGCTTCTGCAAAATCACTCTGAATGTGGCACTATTATCAAGCTGAGGAGTTTTTACAGAAAGAGTTCCGATTCCTTCAATATTTTTGATTTTTCTTCGATTAACTTCAAGTCTGTTTATCAATCTTTCAGATGGAAGCAGTTCAATATCTTCAGTTGGCTGTGAAGGTACGCATCCATAAAATGAAGTTAAAAAAATTATTAATGATAACGCCAGATAGGCTAAATATTTTTTCAAAGTTCTCCCTTTTCTATTTTTATCTGTATTTCTGTTCTCGATGGCTCAAGTTCAACCGCTTTTTTCCACAGTTCTTTTGCCCGTACAATATTACCCAATTTAAACTCTATATCACCAAGATGGTCTAACATAACAACACTTTCACCCCCGACTTCAATTGCTTTTTCAAGATATTTTTTTGCAAGACCGTATTCTTCAATTTTAAAATAAACCCAGCCGATAGTATCGAGGTACGATGAATTTAATGAATCTGCAGCTATTGAAATCTTAACCATCTCTAATGCCCGCTCAAGCTGTTCACCTCTTACAGCAAGAGCATAGGAGTAATTATTATTTATTAATGCATTCTGTGGATCAAGTTCCAATCCTCTTTCATATGTACTGTCACTCTCAGCATACATTTGAATTGAATTATAAATAAGCCCAAGTGTCCCGATAAGATTTACATCATTAGGATCTATTTGTAATGCTCGTTTGATGAAAATAATTGCTTCTTCATTTTTCTTTAACTGGCTGAGTGTATAACTATAAGCAGATAATGCATTTAAATCAGAAGGATTAAGATCAACTGCTTTTTTAAGATAAACCTCTCCTTGTTCCTGATTATTTAGCTGTGTTAAAGAAAGTCCAAGTATGAAGTTTACTGCAAAATCCTGAGGAAAAGATTCCACAGCTTCATACATTATTTTAGATGCTTCATCATATTTCCTATTATCGTATAAAAGTCCGCCAAGTCTTATCCACGCTTGAACATTCCAGTTAGCATTTTCCGTAACGAATTTAAAATTTTCAATAGCTAAAGAATCTTTACCTTCACTAAATGCAATTGCACCAAGATACATTTTCACCTGCCAGTTAAGTGTGTCTTTATCAATTCTTTCAAAAAGATTTTTTGCGATTGGAAGAAGTGACGAATCGGACATCGATTTCTCGTAATAAGATGCCGCTATATTTATTTTGGCATCAAGATTAACACTATCCTCTTCAATTATAAAGTTAAATTCTTTCGAAGCTGCTCCCCAATCTTCTTTTGCAATAAGAGCAAGAGCCTTTTTTTCTCTTACTAAAATATCGTGAGGAGTTATTTCCAGGAGATCATTAGTAATTTGAATTGCTTCATCATATTTACCGGCTCGTTGATTTAAGTCAATCAACAAAATTTTTATTTGGTTATTCGAAGGATCAATTTCAAGCAAACGATTTATTGCATCTAAAGCAAGATCTGTATTCCCTGTTTTTTCATATAACTCAGCTATGCGAACAAGCAAGTTCCAATCAGGACCAACTAACTCAATTAATTTTTCATAAACGGAAATTGCTTCCAATGGTTTTGATATTTCATACAATCTGGCAAGTTTGTAATACAGGTTTACATTATTCGGTTCAAGAACCATAGCTTTTTCAAGTACAGTAAGAGCAGAGTCATGATTTCTTGCAGCAGAATATACATCAACCATTAAATCATAATATTCAATTTTAGTTGAATCAAGTTCAACAGCCTTTTTAATACTATTCAGCGATTGAATAAGTTTATTTGTTAAGAAATAATTTTTTGAAAGTGAATAGTAAATTCCTGCAGTTGTATCATATTGCAAGGCTTTCTCAAATTCGCTTACAGCAGCATTATAGTTGTTTTGAGCTTCGAAAACTGTTCCGTTTACAAAATGGTCTAAAGCTTTTTTCTTTCTTTGATTTTCAGAGATTGATAAAGCAACAGATGTATTTTTTGGTCGGATAACCGTATCACTTCCGCCGCAAGCTATAATTATTGGAAGCAGAATAGATAACATTAACAGGTTTGTAATAATTAGTCTTTTCATTAAAGAAAATATATTATTAGCACTGAGGAATAACAAGGTATTTTATAAATTATAGTAGCCGGTTTCTTTCTTTATATTTACGGTATTGACCAACAACCTTTACTTATAAAGACAACGGAATTATGAAATTTTGGAATAAAAATTAAAAATTTACATGATTAACACATTTGATTTAGCCATATCATATGTTTGGGAATTTGATAAGGATTTTGTTGATCTCATTGAAAAAACACTTCAGTCTTACGGACTCTCAACCTTTGTAATTGCAGAAAATAATATTCTTGAAATAACAGAACTTGTAAAACGTAAAAAACTTTGGTTCCGGTCTTATCTTGATAGAGCATCCGATGTTGATGATGCTTTTGCGGAGCTTGCAAAAATATTAACTCGCAGAAAATGCAGAATATTTAATCCTTATAAAAACGTCGAACACGCTATCGATAAAGCAACAATGCACCTTGAATTCATTACTGCAGGATTAAATGTTCCATACTCCATAATAATTCCTCCGCTTAAAGAAAAGGAGGAATTAATCATATCTGTTGATGATCTTGCAATATTAGGAAGGCCATTTATTATTAAACCATGCATCACAACGGGCGGCGGAATAGGTGTCGTTACTGGTGCTGAAACACTAAAAGAAGTTCTTTTGGAAAGACGAACTAATAAATCGGATAAATATCTTATACAACAAAAAATAATTCCTGGTGATCTTGAGGGTAAACGTGCATGGTTCCGTAGCTTTTGGGCTTTCGGCAAGCCAATTTGTGTGTGGTGGGACGATCAAACTCATATTTATGATCTTCTTACCGCTGAACAAATTAAAAAATTCGGATTAAAAAAACTGAATCAAATTACAAAAACAATTGTACAACTTACTCACTTAGATTTTTTTTCTACCGAAATTGTTTTAACACCGGAGAAAAAATTTGTAGTAATTGATTATGTAAATGATCAATGCGATATGAGATTAAAGTCTGTTTATAAGGATGGTGTTCCTGACCAAATTGTTAATCAGATAATCCATCTTTTAAGGCTTGATGTGCAGAAACTAAAAAAACAGGGACTAAATCATTCATCTTATGAATAGGAGAAAAAATATTTTAATCATTCTGATTCCAGTTTCAATATTTATTCTGATCTTCTTTTCGATGTATGTTTTTAATGTTTATGGAGACGTAATTAAAAAACATCCTGAGAATTTATTTGCTGATCACTCTTCAACAATAAAAATTGAAGTTGTTCCTGTTAACGCTTTTGGATGGAAAATTCCTTTCAGATATTCAAGTGCAGAATTCATTTTTATTGAAGGCGAAAGTTTAATCGAAATAGTTGCACAGGATCAAAAAAATGGATTCATAATTCTTCGTTCGAAAGGCACCTCCGGCAAGGTAGAAATTTCTATTAAATCTC
>JALHTS010000251.1 GCA_022865965.1 Ignavibacteriaceae bacterium | reverse complement strand
TTATGGAAGCACTTTCGAAAGAATTGATTCAGGAACTATTGTCTGTAAACCGGGCACCTTGTCTTTCACTTTACATGACTACTCATAGAAGTCATCCAGTAAACCTACAGGATCCTATAAGATTTCAAAATCTCGTTAAACAATTAGAGGAATCTCTTTTAGAACGATATTCAGCTATCGATGTAAAGAAATTTCTTGAACCATTCGAAACGCTTGGCAATGACAAGGAATTTTGGAATCATACATTAGATGGACTTGCTGTTCTCGGTTCGACTGAATTTTTCAAAGTTATAAGGATACCGATAACAGTTCAAGAATTTGCAGTTGTAGCTGATAGTTTTCATACAAAAGCACTTCGAAAATATTTGCAATCCGTAGACCGCTACCATGTGTTGAGTTTGAGCCTTCATAATATACTGCTCTTTGAAGGTAGCCGTCATTCACTTGTTGAGGTAGAACTCCATCCTGATATTCCCAAAACCATTACAGAAGCTCTTGGAGATGAATTAACCGAAAAGCATTCCACTGTTGCCTCTTATGGTGGAGTGGGTGGAGAAAGTTCAGACATGCATCATGGTCATGGCGGCAAAAAAGGTGAAGTTGACAAAGATGCAGAGAGATTTTTTCGTGTAATTGCCAATACTATTTATGACAACTATTCAAAACCTTCAGGTTTGCCGCTTATACTTGCCGCATTGCCGGAACATCACAGTCTTTTTCAAAAGGTAAATAAAAACCCATTTTTGTTACCAACTAGCATTACAGTTAACACTGAATCTATTTCAACAGATAAACTGATTAAATTGGCTTGGGAGGTTATGGAACCAGACTATTTACGTAAGCTTGAAAGTTTGGCTCATAAGTTCGAACAAGCAAAGGCAAATGGCTTAGGTAGTGACAATATTGAGGAAGTGGTTGAAGCAGCAGAAGCTGGAAGAGTAGACAAACTTCTTGTAGAGGCAGACCGGGTAATTGCCGAGAGACTTAGAAATAAAAATACAGGTACATTCAAACAAGCAGATTCAACACAACCAAAGTTAGATGACCTCCTAGATGATATAGGAGAATTGGTAACAAGGATGGGTGGCAAAGTTATGGTTATACCGCCGGAAAAAATGCCTGCTAAAACCGGACTTGCAGCAATATTTCGTTATTAATAAAATATTATGCTAAGACATCTAACATGAGATACAAAAACTGCAGACATAAAAAGGAGATAATTTCAATTTTAAATCCATTAGTTAACAGACAAAATTCATAAATTAAAAATAAATCAACTATGAAAATTCAATTTAATACCGACAATAACATAAAAGTAAGTAACGAACTTAGAGTATCATTAACATCACTAATATCAAATGAATTAAGCAGGTTTAATGATCACATAACAAGACTGGAAGTTCATCTTTCAGATGAGGATGGTCATAAGGACGGGCAGAATGACAAACGATGCATGATTGAAGCCCGTCTTGAAGGAATGCAGCCGATTGCTGTTACTAATCACGCAGACTCACATGAACTGGCTGTAACAGGAGCTGTAGATAAGTTGAAATCTTCTATTGATACTATAGAAGGACGTTTGAGAAATTATTAGCAGCGGATTAGAATTAACTATGCTTTGAAATACAGGATGAAAAGTATCCGGTAATAAAGCCTTAGGCAATTAAATTATTTTATGATTCGCAGATTGTTTTATGATTATGTTTAAAACTAAAGACTTATGGCAAATAATAAAGAATGCCGGTTCAGGATTTAGCCGGCACAAAGTGCTAAGATTAAGTGCTTCACTTGGCTTTTACACAATCGCTACGCTAGGCCCAATGATGCTTGTCATTATTTTTATTTCAAATTTATTCTGGGGGCGACAAGCTATTGAAGGAACGATGTACAGCCAGATAAGCGGAGTGGTTGGTGATGAGTCTGCACTTCAAATACAAGAGCTTATAAAAAACGCATCAGTCAGCGGTAACAGTTTTATTGCTGTTATTGGTTTAGTAACGCTGATCATTGCTGCCACATCTGTTTTTACTGACATGCAGGAGTCTATGAACACGATTTGGAATTTAAAAGTGAAAAAAGGCAGAGGCTGGCAGCAAATACTGAAAAACAGGCTGCTATCTTTTTCTGTCGTTACCGGTCTTGGGATTCTAATGCTGTTATCTCTTATTATTACCGGAATACTCGAAGGTTTTATGAGCAAAATACAGGAGATGTACCCACAAATAGCTATACCGGTTGTTTATGCTGTTAACCTCTTGCTAACCTTGCTGGTAGTTGCATTATTGTTTGCCTTTATTTTCAAGGTGTTACCTGATGCTGTTATTCAATGGAAGGATGTGGTGATAGGAGCATTGTTTGCAGCAGTATTATTTATGATTGGAAAATTTTGCATTAGCTTTTACATTGATAGCATTAATATGAGCAGTACATATGGCTCTGCCGGCTCACTGGTTGTACTACTGTTATGGATATATTATTCTGCTACTATTCTATACTTCGGTGCCGAGTGTACAAAAGCTTATGCCTTAAAATATGGAGATGAAATAAAACCAAAGGATTATGCTGTAACAATAAAAGTAGTTCTGGTAGAAGGTAATGGAAGCAGTGTGCAGCAAAACGAGAAAATTTAGTATAGAGCTGATCAAATTTGCAGGAGAATGAACTCAATGTTTATCGTATTGAGAATCATTATTAAGAAAAAAGAAATTTTAATATGATATTCACAATTTAAAACATTATCAACAAAACATAGAATTAGAAGGGTTTACTTTAATGTTTAGTATGATTCAATTATAAAAAATATAAGAGGTCATTTACGGAAATTATAGGGACTATCATACTTGGTCTTATTGCAGGAATCATTGCAAAGTTATTATTGCCGGGTAAAGATCCAGGCGGCTGCATAATTACAATTCTACTTGGAATTGCCGGTGCATTTGTCGCAACTTATCTAGGTAAATTTTTAGGAATTTATGAACCAGGTGAGACTGCTGGTTTTATTGGTGCAGTCATTGGAGCTGTGATTATTTTATTGCTATATAGAATGTTCCTTAAGAGAAAAAATTAGGAGCTTATTAGAGCTCAAATTACAAGTTTGATTACTGCAATGAAGTAAACTCGTCCAAATGATGTAGCTCTATTTTCATCCCTTTGCTCCATTGAACAATCACAAATTAGTTCATATCATATTACTGTAATCATTAAACCATTTGATGAAACATCCTTTGCAGGTTATTAAATCAGAAACCGAAAAGAATGATATAAAAATTCCTGATCTCAATTAAAGGAGATCCTGTTAACAAACATATTTTGAAAGGAAAATTACTATGTCTTTAATAACGTTAGTAATTGTTTTGGTAGTTGTTGGGGTTGTACTCTGGCTGATTAATAGCTACATCCCTATGCAATCCACCATCAAGAAAATCTTGAATGCGGTAGTAATTATCGTAGTTGTTCTCTGGTTATT
>JALHTS010000250.1 GCA_022865965.1 Ignavibacteriaceae bacterium | reverse complement strand
TTGAATCTATTTTGAATTTATTTTTGAATAGTGTACTCATTTACTAAAATAATCCTACATCGAATTGTAAAGATGTCGCTTTTCGCTCTTTCCTGTGTCAATGCAACGCCTCTACGTTAGTAATCTTCCGCTGATTAACGGCGCAACCAAATTATTTATCAGAACGAGAACCCACAATCTTCCTTTAAGAACATTATAATCGGCAAGGAGTTTTTCCCACGGATGTTTCATTACATAGTGTCCAAACACAAATTCAAACAAAACTGTCAACACGATCCAATACATACTTAGAATTAACAGAGTTGATGTCTCTGTAATAGAATTTAACTGGATATAAAAGTAAATAACGAAAAACTGTACTAAGATAAAAGTAATTGTACCAATTACGTGTGCTTTTTGCTCTCCTACTTTTGGCAAAAGAACCTTCTGACGAATCGTTCCATTAATAATTGCAAGTATAACCAATGCAACCCACGGAATGAGAGCGTTAATAAAATTCATGATATTCAACGGCGTATTGTGCTAAAATTATTCGGCTTTTTTAAAACAAAGGGCGACAAGTTATATCGCCCTTTATATGAAATCATTGTACTCAGAATCACTTTGCTTTATTTATTGCTTCACCTAAAGATTCGATCTGATCACTGCCACTTGGTATCTGAATGCTTGAACCATTAAAGTCCTCTCCTATTTGCTCGGATCTTCCTCCAAGATGTTTTGCCAGAAACAGATCTGTTACAGCAAAGAAGGAAAGGCTATTTTCAGGACGTGCAAAACCATGTCCTTCGTCCGGGAAAAGAACATAGGTAACAGGAATGTTTTTCTCCTGCATGGCTTTAACGATCTGATCAGATTCTGTCTGTTTAACACGCGGATCGTTTGCTCCCTGCCCTATTAGTAATGGTTTTTTAATTTTATCAACTTTAAACAATGGAGAAATCGATTCAAGAAATTTTTTCCCTTCTTCGGTGCGGTTATCACCCATGCGCGTTGCAAACATTTCTATCATCGGTGCCCAGTAAGGAGGAATAGTTTCAAGCAAAGTATTTAGGTTTGATGGGCCTACAATATCAACTCCGCAAGCAAATTCGTCTGGTGTAAATGTTAATCCAACCAGAGTTGCATATCCACCATAGCTGCCACCCATTATTGCGACTTTTTCTTTATCAGCCACACCTTCTTCAACAGCCCAATTAACAGCGTCTAATAAGTCATCATGCATTTTGCCTGCCCACTCTTTATTTCCGGCATTAATAAAATCCTTTCCGAATCCGGATGAACCGCGGAAGTTAACACTTAAAACAGCATAGCCCCGGTTAGACAGCCATTGGTGAATTGGATTATAACCCCATCCGTCACGAGCCCAGGGTCCGCCGTGAACAAGTAAAATCATTGGTAACGGCTTATTGGGACGAGCATCGTTATCGGGATCAGTCCAAAGAGGAAGTGTTAAATAACTAACGAGATTTAAGTCGTCTCTGGATTTAATTACAACAGGATTAATATAAGATAGCTGTAATCCTTCCAGAGCTTTTCTGTTGGTAAACATAAAAGTTGCTTTTTTATTTGAACGATCGTAGAGATAATATTTGACGGGACCGTTGTCTACTGTAAATGCAACCGTCCACACATTATCATCAAGTGTGCGGCCGGTAACGTTTACTTCAGCGTTTTCAAGAGTTTTAAGATAATCAAGATCAGCCTTAATGGATTCATCCAGTATTGTCCATTCGGTTTTTTCGTAATTGCTGGCAGCGGCCTCAATTACTTTTTTAACAGAATGCATCATTATACGGCTTATATCTGCTCTGGAATTTTCATAAATAATTTTTTTCTCACCGGTTTCAAGATTATTGGATATTAATGCCGCCGTATTTCTTCCTCGGCTGTCAATCATATAAAGAATTTTACCCGTCTCATCAAAGGTAACGGGAGCTGTTGTCATCATATCTTCC
>JALHTS010000249.1 GCA_022865965.1 Ignavibacteriaceae bacterium | reverse complement strand
CATGTTGTTAAAAAGATTTATAACCAGATGCCTGATCCTAAATGGGTAATAGCAATGGGTGCCTGTACATCAACCGGTGGAATGTACAGATCATATTCTGTAGTTCAGGGGATTGATCAATTCTTACCTGTAGATATTTATGTTGCCGGTTGCCCGCCAAGACCTGATAATCTCTTAAATGCTTTAATCCAGATTCAGAGTAAGATTGGAATGAGCAAAGCAAGAGAATTTCAGGATTTAAAACTTCCCGAATTAAACGTAATCCAGAATAATTAAAATGGAAATAAAAGAAATTATTAAGGAAAAACTTCAGGAGAATTTTAAAGAAGTAAAGTTCGATTTCTCCGAGTACAAGGATGAATTTGTAATCAAGTTCGATAAACAGTTTATCTTACCAGTTTGTAAATTCCTGAAAACCAATTCTGAACTTGAATTTATAATGTGTGAAGATGTTACGGCTGTTGATTGGGCAACTCGTAAAAACAGATTTACAGTTGTTTATCATATTTACTCAATTCAGAATAATTATCGAATAGTTCTTAAAGCTGATGTTGATGAATCCGATTGTTCAATCGATACTGTTTCCTCAGTATGGCGGTCGGCAAACTGGCAGGAGCGTGAGACTTATGATATGTATGGGATTATTTTTAATAATCATCCTGATCTCAGAAGAATCTATATGCCGGAAGAATTTGAGTATCATCCGTTAAGAAAAGATTTTCCTCTAATGGGAATTCCAGGTTCATTATCTCTTCCCAAAAAATAAAAGAATATGGAAACATTAAAAAAAGACGAAGTAAATCCGAAAATATTAGAAGCTCTTCTTAGAGATTCCGATATTACCATTGATGATGCACTTGATAACGAAATGATCCTAAATATGGGTCCTCAGCATCCGGCAACACACGGAGTTTTAAGATTATTGCTGAAATTGGATGGTGAAACAATTGTTGGTTGTGTCCCCGATCTTGGCTATTTGCATCGTGGATACGAAAAGATGGCTGAGAATATGTCTTACTATGAATATATTCCACACACCGATCGTCTTGATTATATTTCTCCCATAGCTAACAATGTTGCATGGGTTTTAGCTGTTGAAAAATTAGCTGGAATTGAAGTTCCCATAAGAGCTCAATATATTAGAATGATAGTAGCTGAGCTGGCACGTATTGCTTCTCACCTTGTCGCAATAGGTTCTTTTGCAATGGACGTTGGTGCGTTAACCGTTTTCTTATGGACTTTAAGAGAACGTGAAAAAATAATGGATATTTGGGACATTCTTTGCGGTGCGAGATTTACAAACAGCTATACCAGAATTGGTGGAGTTGCAAATGATGCTCAACCCGAAGCCCTCAAAATGATAAAGTGGTTTATTGATCAGTATGAACCAAATTTAGATGAATGTGAAAAACTTCTGAATACTAATAGGATTTTTGTTGAAAGACTTGACGGCATTGGTGCAATAACAAAAGAAGATGCTATTGATCTCGGTTTTACCGGTCCAAATTTAAGAGCCTGCGGAGTTAACTTGGACCTCCGCAGAGCGACTCCATATCTTCAATACGATAAAATTGATTTTGAAGTACCTGTCTTTAATGAAGGAGATTGTTTAGCCAGATATTTTGTCAGAACTGATGAAACCCGTCAAAGTGCAAAAATAATTAGGCAAGTACTTGATGTAATGCCCGAAGGAGAGGTTCGCGCTGCAGAGCCTAAAAAAGTTCTTCCTTATAAAACTGATGTTTATTCTAAGATGGAAGAACTTATTCACGATTTTATGATTGTCAATTTTGGTATTAATCCACCTGTTGGTGAGATTTATCACGCAGTAGAAGCTTCGAAAGGAGAGTTGGGTTTTTATTTAGTCAGCAAAGGTGAAGGTCATCCATGGAAATGTAAGATAAGATCACCTTCGTTTAATAATCTTCAGGCTTTACCGAGACTAATTAAAGGTTACATGGTTTCTGATGTTGTTGCAATCATCGGCAGCATAGATCCAATTATGGGTGAAGCGGATAAGTGACTAAGTTCAGGTTCAAGTGCAAGTACCTGTTCAAGT
>JALHTS010000248.1 GCA_022865965.1 Ignavibacteriaceae bacterium | reverse complement strand
GAATCGAAAAGACGGACGATATCAATCAATAATATTGAAAGGAGAAAATAAACGAGGAAAGCAAACCATATTGCGCCAATTCCAATCCAGATATCATAAATCAGAGGATGAAGAAATTTGTAAAGCAGTTTTGAAAAAATATATCCATAAGCAACCAGTACAAAAAGCAAAACATAAAAAGGTCTTAAGTATGAATAAGACGATAATGCCTGCCATCCTCTGATAAATACGTAGTAATTAAGTGCTGTATAAACGATAAAAAATATTGTGAAAAACCAGAACATATTTTCTCTTTTTTATGATGTAAACAAAAATAAATTTAATGAGTTCAATATGGGGTTTATGGGATTAAAAATACAACGCAATGTGAGTTATTAATTTATTTTTTGTTGGTTCTTGTGCCTTTGAGTTTTTATGGCAAGTATATTTATCATTCAGGAAATTTGCCACGAAATCACGAAAGTACTGAATTATGTTAACCTCTCCCTCGCCCTCTCCTTGGTAAGGAGAGGGTTGGGTGAGGTCAATTATATGATTAATAAATTCATTGTTATATTATTTAAGATTAATATTAAATTGGTCTTAGATAAAATAAAAAAGCCATTGCAAAGAAATAAACTCACATCCTTCACAATGGCTTTATGAAATTTATTTGCTTTTTTATTTATATGAATTCAGAACCTTCATATAGTTAGCTCTTTCAAACTTCGCAGGATCGGGAACGTTCATATAACTCATGCTTCCTCTCATTTGTTCAATTGATTCATATTCATGTTCTTCCATCCAGGCTTTCATACGTGTCGTTACATCAGCAATGTGACCAATTCCAAATTTTAATAATGCAGAAAGCATATTTGTAATTTTAGCACCTGCCATAACCATTTTTAAAACATCTTCTTCTGTATAAATTCCGCTTGTTGCCGCAAGATCGGCATTAACTCTTCCATAAAGAATTGCAATCCATCTTAACGGTAAACGCATTGCCATTGGTGTGCTTAGAATAACATTCGGAACTACTTCAAGACTATCCAGATCAATATCGGGCTGATAAAATCTGTTGAACAAAACTAATCCGTCTGCACCGGCTTTATTTAGTTGAGTTGCCATTGCGGCAGTTGAACTGAAGAATGGATGCATCTTAACGGCAATTGGAACTTTAACCGCACCCTTAACCGATTTGACAATATCAATATAAATTTTTTCAATTTCACTACCGGGTTTTTTAATATCGGTGGGAAGCAGATAAATATTTAATTCAATCGCGTCGGCTCCGGCTTGTTCCATCTTCTTTGCATAATCTGTCCATCCGCCTAAAGATTTTCCGTTAAGACTTGCAATAACAGGAATGTTAACAGCTTCTTTAGCTTTGCGAATATGATCCAAATATTCTTCAGGGCCAAGTTTAAATTCAAATGGCTGCGGCAAATATGATGTTGCTTCAGCAAAGCTCTCAGCGTGAATAGAAGTATGATAATCGAGTTCGAGAGCATCGTGTTCTATTTGTTCTTCGAACAACGAGTAAAGAACAACGGCACCTGCGCCGGCATCTTCCATTTCTTTTATATCAGAAATATCCTGAGATAGCGGTCCTGCAGATGGAACAATCGGACTGTTTAACTTCAAACCTAAATATGTTGTTGTAATATCCATATTAAAATCCTTGTTTGATTATTCTCAATAAATTATTCTTCACTCTTTTGTGGATCCCAGGCTGCAAGTCTTTCATATTCTTTAAACCTG
>JALHTS010000247.1 GCA_022865965.1 Ignavibacteriaceae bacterium | reverse complement strand
TATTTTTTCAAAACTGCTTTACAAATTTCTTCATCCTCTGATTTATGATATCTGGATTGGAATTGGCGCAATATGGTTTGCTTTCCTCGTTTATTTTCTCCTTTCAATATTATTGATTGATATCGTCCGTCTTTTCGATTCCTGGTTTCATTTCCTTCCTGCATTTATTCAAAGCAATTATGAGTTAACTAAAAAGATTACTGCAGTTTTTGTAATTGTAATAGTTGGATTGATTGTATTCCTGGGAAATCTTAATAAAAGAGACATAACAATTAAAACTCTGGAACTTGAACTGCCAAAAGGAGATGGCGGGCTAACAGAACTTAATATTGTTATGGCTTCAGATATTCATCTTTCACCAATTGACGGTGAAAGGTTATTGATAAAAATAGTTGACAAAATGAATTCGCTTAATCCCGATATTATTCTTTTAGCCGGAGATATTGTAGATGATAAAGCAGAGATACTTGAACAAAGAAGAATCGGTGAGTCGTTTAAAAGATTAAAACCCAAATATGGAATATTTACTATCAATGGTAATCACGAATTTATAAACGGTGTTAATTCATCAGTAAAATATGCTGAAAAACTTGGAATGAAAGTTCTTCGGGATGAATATCAACTTATCGACAGCAGTTTTTATATTGTTGGAAGAGAAGACACTTCAATGATTCAGTTTACGGGAAAACAGAGAAGAACATTACAGCAAATAGTTGAATCAATTGAAACAGAACATCCTATAATTTTACTTGACCATACACCTTACAGATTAGAAGAAGCGAAGCAGAATAACATCGCGCTTCAGCTTTCTGGACACACACATCACGGACAAATCTGGCCGACGAACATTATTACAAATATGATTTATGAAATAAGCCGGGGTTATAAGCTGGTGAAGTCCGGCTCTGACGGAAAAAAAGGAAACACACATTATTATGTTTCATCGGGTGCGGGAACGTGGGGACCGCCGGTTAGAACCGGTAGCAAATCCGAAATAGTTCATATTAAAGTGAAGTTTGAATAAAAGCCTCCGTAAACAATAAATGGTTTACGGAGACTTCGTTAAACTAAAACACAAACGTTACTCCAAATTTAATGTTATCAAATGCAAGCGGGGGTTCGCTGCTGAAAGGCCAGTTCATCTTTTCCTGTCTCAGTTCATAAATTCCGTAAGCAAGAGCATTCTTTAAAACAAAGTTTACAATCGGTCCCGCAGCAGGCGATGATTTAAAAATTTCATTGATAAAAGTATCAAGCAATCCCTGAGCAGCGACTTCAATTACTGCGCTTCCTGCCCACTTCCAGAATAAATGCCTCTGAAAAACAATTGCTCTTTCGTAACCGGCTTCGAGCGCAATGTTATCTATAAACTTAATACGAAGTCCGCCTTCACTGCTTGTTCCGAAACGGAATGATTCATCATAATAATTTAGAATATCATCATTCGGGTCAGGCACTAAAGTAAGAATATCCTGTTTAGTAAAATCTACTCTTGACCAGTTGAGTGTGTAAGTATAGTAAGGAATTATTGCTGCTGATTCTGACAACTTATAACCGTAACCCGATGATCTGCCGAATCCAAAACGCCAGGTATTTGTTGCCAGATTATCAACGCTTCCATCATTGCCTGAAATGTCATTTGAGATATTAGATAAAAAGATATAACGAAAATTGTGTTTAACAATATCATCTGTCTTCCAGGCTTTTTTGTCTTTTATATAACCGAGCTTTAGTTCGAATAAAGCCGGATCGGTAATAGATAAATTAAGATCATCACGCTGGACTTTTGAGAGTCCGTACTGGAGAGAAATTGTCGGTTGGGATTTTCTGAAACTGAAATCGAAATCATTAAATTCCCATTTCCAACCTTTCTCTTTCTTATCTTCCTTCTTTTCAGGTTCTTCCTGTGCAAAAGCAGCAGAAGATATAATTAAAGATAGGATTACAATTACTAAAAGTTGAATTTTTCGCATATAACCTCCGATGAAATTTTGTTTCTCAAACTTGTTTTTGACGATTGATGTTATCAATCATTATACCAGAAATATTATTGAGTGATTTAATAAAAACCTGTTTGTCATAATTCAACTGCTTATATTATTAAGCAAGGTTGTACAAAAAAACAATCAATGTAAAATTAATCGACAAGATAAATCATATTCCGGTTACAAAATTATTATTATTATCAATAAACTGCAGAGTTAAATGGCACAACCTTACTGAAAAGATGATAAAAGAATTTATATAAGGATAATTGGTAAAAGAGATCGCTTAAAATGTATCCTGTATGTGTGAACTGCTTCAATTGTAATTGGCAACGACAATGATGTTCATTTTATAATTTTTTAAGTTTTATACCCAATCATTAAGATCCTTAAAAGAGCTAATTTTTATTATGGGCATTTATAAAAATTTTTATTAGTTTTGGTTAACATTAGCAGGGAGTAGTTATGAAATCAGTAATTTTTGTTCTATCTGTTTTATTTCTTACATCGGCTTTCGGTCAGGAAAAAAAGGCAACTACTGTTCAGGAGAAGAAGACAACCTCTGTTCAGGAGAAAAAAATGACCTCAGAGCAGGAAAAGAAGACAACTAAAGAGCAGGAGAAAAAAGTAGCTTCCAAAACAGGCGATGAAGATATGGATCGTCATCTTGCGGAAATTGACAAATACGGCAAGTCAGATTTTGAAGGCTTTAAGAGGGATCTCTCCTTAAAATTCGGCGCTTCAACTAAAGAAGTTAATGAATTTCGTTACCGGGAAAAAATGAGTCCTGCGGATATTTATCACGGCTATACATTATCTTCATCCACAGGCAAATCTCCGCAATACGTAATGAATAAATACAGAGAGCAGAAAAGCTGGGGAAAAGTTGCGCAGGAGCTTGGTATTAAGCCCGGTTCTAAAGAGTTTCATAAACTAAAAGGAAAATC
>JALHTS010000246.1 GCA_022865965.1 Ignavibacteriaceae bacterium | reverse complement strand
TAATCCATAATCCGAATACAACTAAATAATATTTTTTCACATCATCAGATTTAAAGAGTTTAGCAAGTCCGATACTTAAAACTGCATAAGCCCAGATAGAAATCGGATCTATTTTAGCAAGGAAAAATCCTGCCAATGTAGATCTATCTGTTCCCATTAAAGCTGCAAGGCTTGTATCCTGAACAATCTTACCAAGCATCAAAGTTAAAATTCCTGCTAATATAACTTGTATCATTGTTATGTATGCAGTAAGTCCGTTTGCAACTAAAACGTGCTGGTAACTACCGTTGCCTTTAAGGACAAATTTTACAAGAAGGAAATAAATTCCTGCTATTATGAAGAAGAAAATTGAACCAAAAATTATTGTTGAAACAATATTGATAATCCAGCCTACAGGACCGCGCATCATTTCCATTTGAGAATTAACATTTTCAATCATTGCATCTTCCTGATCTTGCGGAATAGTTCCGCTCTCAATCATTTTTTCAACTCTTTCAATTGCCTGCTGCTTCGCTTCGTAATAAACTTCTTCATTCATCATAGAAATGCTTCTTACGACACCAATCAAAACAAAAACTATTAGAAGCGGGATAATCCAATCTTTAGTTCGCGGAGGGAAATAAGATGTAATTTTGAACATATTGGATGGTTCTGTAAACACACCGATCATTTTATCGGAATGTGAAAGTTCTTCAGTTTGTGGCGTTTGCTCAATTTGGTTTGTATCAGTAGTCTCCATTGCGTTCTCCTGATTATTTTTTGAAATGACACTATTGAAAACTATTTATGAAATACTTAAAAGGCAATAAAATTATAATGAAAAGTAGATAAACGTTTGACAAATAATTTGTCTGGAATTGAGCAAACCGATAAAGCTTTTATTAAATTAGTAATATAAAAATCTTCGGTTATAAGCACTTTTATACAGGGAAAACATGAAACCAAAAACCATCATAGAACCATTCAAAATAAAATCTGTTGAGCCAATACGATTTACTACACGCGACGAAAGAGAAGTGCTTCTTAAAGATGCCGGATACAATCCGTTTCTCATTCACGCTGATGACGTATTAATTGATTTGCTTACAGATAGCGGAACTTCTGCTATGAGTGCAAAACAGTGGGCGGGGATTATGGAAGGTGATGAAGCATATGCCGGGTCAAAAAGCTTTTTCAGATTTGAGGCTGCTGTTAAAAACATAACTCATATGAAGTATATTATTCCCACTCATCAGGGTAGAGCAGCAGAGAAAATTCTTTTCTCAATTGTCGGCGGACCCGGAAAATATTTTCCGAACAACACTCACTTCGATACTACAAGAGCGAATATCGAATTTTCTGGCGCAGAAGCGGTTGACCTTTTAAATGAAGTTGGAAAGCATCCTGAAATTCGCGCTGACTTCAAAGGAAATATGGATATCGAAAAACTAGAAGCTTTCATCAAAGAAAAGGGTGCTGAAAATATTCCGCTTTGCATGATAACCGTTACAAATAACTCCGGCGGCGGTCAGCCTGTTTCTATGCAGAATATCAGAGAGACAAAAGAAGTTTGCAAGAAATATAACATTCCTCTATTTCTTGATGCCTGCAGATTTGCCGAGAATGCTTACTTCATAAAGAAGCGTGAAAAAGGATACGCAGATAAAACTCCTTTAGAAATTGCACAAGAAATGTTCTCTTACGCTGATGGTGCAACAATGAGCGCAAAGAAAGATGCACTCGTTAACATAGGTGGATTCCTTGCATTGAATGATGAAGAACTTGCAACAAAATGCCGTAATCTTTTAATTGTTACCGAAGGTTTTCCAACTTATGGCGGTTTAGCCGGTCGCGATTTGGAAGCCGTTGCACAAGGTCTTCTTGAAGTTGTTGATGAAAATTATCTTGAATACCGAATTCGCAGTGTTGAATATCTTGGTGAAAAACTTATTTCACTTGGTGTGCCGATTATCGAACCACCCGGTGGTCATGCCATTTATATAGATGCAAAAAGATTTTTACCAAACATTCCGGCTGATCAATATCCAGGGCAATCAATTGTTTGTGAACTTTATCTCGAGGGGGGAGTGCGTGCTTCTGAAATAGGAAGTGTTATGTTCGGTAAATATGATAAAAACGGAAAACTTATTACTGCTATGATGGAACTTGTGCGACTTGCAATTCCGAGAAGAGTTTATACTCAAAGTCACGTTGATTATCTGATAGAAATAATTGAAGAAGTCTATAACAATAGAAATAAACTAAAAGGTTACGAAATAATTTATGAAGCACCAATTCTTCGTCATTTTACGGCACTATTTAAACCATTGCGCTAAAAGTGAATATAAAAAAAGAATATATCTACAATAATAACCGCCAGATTTGGCGCATAATTCCAGCCGGCAACAGAGTAATTATTGAAGAAAGATCTTCTGATAATAAAGAAGTATTTTTCAGCTGTATAGATATTAATTCCGGCGATGAAATTTTTTCTGATATTCAACTTGATGAAAAGGTCTGGGTGGGAATTGAAGCAGTCGAAGATGATTATATTTTTTTCCACAAATATCTAAAACCGGATATGCCGAATCATAAAAGTATAATAACTTTTGATATCAATAGTGCATCCGTTCTTTGGCAGAATAATGAGTTAACTTATTTATTCTATAATAGTGGTAAAGTTGTTTGTTTCAAACAGTTATTCGAAAGCAGAGATTACTTCCTGTTAAATGCTCTAACAGGAGAAGTAATTGCCGAACTTGGTGATGATCACGAAAAAGTAAATGAACTTCGGGAAAATTCAATTGAGGATTATTATGCTGAAGGATATCTTTTTCCGATTGAATTTAGGAGAGAACTAACGTCGGAGACTGACTCTGAAAAATATCTTCACAACTATGCACAAAAATTTGTAATAAAAGAAAATATCAACCATATAAGTATTGATGAATTACTTCTTTTCAATTATCATGAAATATCAGATGAAACTCTCTTTAATAATATTTTTGTTGCGGTTGATCTTGAAACAGGGAAAATATTAATGAAGGAGACTCTCAATAAAAAAATCAGTAAACTAATGCCGGATTCATTTTTTGTGAGAGATAATCTTCTTTTCTTATTATTTGAGAAAACCAAGTTTGGAGTTTATTCAATAACAAACTGATGAGTTGAAAATGGAAATCTCAGATGAAGTAAGATTGATTCTTCTTAAGGCAGCAAGAGAGTCAATCCGTTCGGTGTTCAGGGAGACAGAGATTCCCCAACCTGATTTTGACAAATTTCCCGAACTAAAAAAACATAAAGGTGCATTCGTAACTCTTACTATTAACGGAGAGTTAAAAGGATGTATAGGTTATATTATTGCCCATCAACCGCTTTTCGAAATTATTTGTGAAGCCGCAAAACAAGCCGCATTTGCCGATCCTCGATTCCCTTCATTAAAAGAAAAAGAACTTGATACAATTCAAATTGAAATTTCTGTTCTATCTGATTTTACTCCCATTAAAAGCTATGATGAAATTGAAATTGGAAAACACGGATTATTACTTGAAGAAGGCGGAAGAGGTTTATTACTACCGCAGGTTGCTGTTGAGCACAAAATGAATAGAGAAGAGTTTTTAAGTGCAGTTTGTCGCAAAGCAGGATTATATTCTGAATACTGGAAAGAGAGAATGTTAAATATAAAAGTCTTCACTGCGGAAATATTTTCTGAAGAGTGAAAGGAAAAAAAGATGAATCAAGTAAGACACGCACAGGTCGCAGGATATTTTTATCCATCCGATCCGCTAAAACTTAAGAAAGAAATTTCACTTCTGCTTGATATTTCAAAACCTCAAAAAACTTATAACAAAATATTTGGAATTGTTGCCCCTCACGCCGGGTACGCCTATTCGGGTAAAACGGCTGCTTATGCGTACAATCTGCTCAAAGATAAAAATTTTAAAACAGTTGTTGTAATTTCGCCAAGTCACTCTGAATATTTTTCGGGAGTCTGCGTTTATAAAGGTGATGCTTATGAAACTCCACTCGGAATAATTGAAGTTGATAAAGACAAAGCAGAAAAGCTTTGCGTTGAAAGCAGAATTATTTTTAGAGGCATACAAGGACATGGAAAAGAACACGCTCTGGAAGTTCAATTACCTTTTCTTCAAAGTGTTGTAAAGGATTTTAAGATTGTTCCGATTGTCATTGGTGATCAGGGCAAAATGTTTGTTGACGAATTAGCAAATCAACTAACAAAAATATACGATGATGAAACTTTAATAGTAGCAAGCTCCGATCTTTCTCATTTTCATGATACTGAAACTGCGGACCGACTTGATTCAATTGTTGAAAAAAGAATAAACGATTTCGATTATGATAATCTTCAGAAAGATCTGGATAATCATAATTGTGAAGCCTGCGGCGGCGGACCAATTGTCGCGATGATGAAAGCTGCTTCTTTGCTGAATATTGATAGGTCTGAAGTATTGAAGAGAACCGATTCCGGTGATGTTACCGGCGATAAAAGTGAAGTCGTAGGATATCTTTCCGCTGTAATTTATAAAAATTAAAAACCAATAGAACACGGATTGATTCGTCAATTAGAAAAAAGTTCTAACGTAAACCAATAACTGATAAGTTACCATAGCACAAGCTGCCGAGAGAGGTATAGTTAAAATCCACGCCCACAAAATATTTCTTGCCACACCCCATCTTACGGCGGATAAACTTTTTGTGGCACCAACTCCAATTATTGATCCCGTAATTGTATGCGTTGTGCTTACAGGAATACCCAAAATTGTAGCTCCGATAATAGTCAGACCCGCAGATGTTTCTGCACTGAACCCGCCAAATGGAGTCAACTTTGTAACACGCATACCGAGTGTGCGGATTACTTTCCAGCCGCCTAATAATGTCCCGAGTGCAATAACAGAATAGCTTACTAATATTACCCAGAAAGGAACAATAAATTCAGATCCGATTAAGCCGTTTGTAAATAATACTACCGCAATGATTCCAATCGTTTTTTGTGCGTCATTTGAACCGTGACTTAAACTATAAACTGCTGCTGAAAGCAATTGTAACCTTCTGAAATATTTATCTACTTTACGAGGCGGACGATCTTTTACAATCCAAAGCGTAATTACAGAAAATATATATGCAAATAACATACCCAGAACAGGTGCAACAACAATGAAAATTAATATTTTGCTGTAACTGGACAAGATTAACGCTTCGAATCCTGCTTTCATAATTCCGGCGCCACCATAACCGCCGATTATTGCATGAGAAACACTGATAGGCAATCCAAAGTGCGTTGCTGTTGCTGTAAGAATTATGGCACCTAAAAGTCCGGAAAAAATTACAAAGTTATCAACAATATTTACGTCAACAAGGCCCTTGCCAATTGTTTGTGCAACATGTACACCAAAAATGAAAGCTGCTGCAAAATTAAAAAAAGCGGCCCAGGCAACTGCCTGAAAAGGAGTAAGAACTCTTGTTGAAACAATTGTGGCAATAGAATTGGCGGCATCATTCATTCCGTTATAGAAATCAAAAATGAGTGCCAGAAGGATAATCAGAACAACAAATTCCATACTTTGTTATGCATTCTTAATAAAAATGGAGAGAATTACGTTTGCAGTAGACTGACATTTATCAGATATTCTCTCAAGGAGGTCTAAAATTTCTTTACGTTTGATGAGTTCAATTGCATCTTTTTCATTTTCAAACAGTTCTTTCATAGCATTCTGATAAACTTTATCTGCCTGGGATTCAAGATCCATAACCGCTTTACATTCATTAATACTTTTTACTTTAAGATCCTGTATGGCAGTGCCTAATTCAACAACCTGATGATGAACAATAGCAGCCATCTGATCAGCATAATCAATTTTTTTTGTGATGTTAAAAGTATCAACTCTTGCCGCTGCACCAAGAAGCATATCGCTTATATCGTCAAGCCTCTTAATTAAAGCAAAAATATCTTCGCGATCGAATGGAGTAATAAAAGTTTTGTTCAATCTTTTCGTGATTTTTGCCAAAACTTCATCACATCTTACTTCAAGCGGCTTCATTTTGAGAAAGTTATTTTTATCAGGAATATCGGAATTAAACAACTTCTCAGTGTGTTGCGACATCTCAACAATATATGAGATCAT
>JALHTS010000245.1 GCA_022865965.1 Ignavibacteriaceae bacterium | reverse complement strand
TTCGGGGGAACCTGTCGGCCAGTATTTGGCGGGTTTCAGTATCTCGCTTTTGACGGTTTTCGTCTCACATCTCCTTCCTCATCAAGCTAATTTGTAACAGCGGGCACTATATAATTTGCAACTATATTTAAAATAGATCTTTCGTGCTGATCGGCAGCGTCCCAATTAAAATCTGTGTTTGAAGTTGTGACAACTATCATGTTCAGTGCGGGAAAACAGATAACAAACTGACCACAGTATCCGATTGCAAGAAAAACCTCGTGGCCTTTCATTTCTCCAAGCCACCAGAGATAACCATAATTAACGTTGTTTAAATCTCCCCATACTGAATTATTAAAATTCGTGAAATTGGTTAAGGATTCTTCTACCCACTCTGCAGGAACGATTTGTTTTCCATCCAGCATTCCGTTGTTCATATAAAGGTAACCAAGTCTTGCCATATTCCTTGGAGTGAAGTACATATTATTGCCGCCGAAATAATAACCCTGAGCATCCTGCTTCCAGATAGCACATTCAATATCCATTTGCTCAAATAAATTTTGTCTGGCAAAACTCATTGTACTTATTCCGCTGGCTTTTGTGATAATTCCTGAAAGCAGGTGAGTCAGAAAAGTATTGTAAGCAAAACTTGTTCCGGGATCGTAGATCAGAGGCAGCTCAATTGTTGTTTTCATCCAGTTAGGAGTGGAATAGATTTGTTCATAAAGGTTAATATCGGCATCTATCCCACCTCGCATCATCAGTAAGTGCCTTACTGTTATATCATACTTTCTTGGATCTATCGAGGCGTAAACATATTCCGGAAAAAAGTCTAGCATTTTTAAATCCAGACTGTTTAAGTGTCCGTCTCGTAATGCTATTCCGGTCATAGCCGAAAGAAAAGACTTGGAAACAGATTTAACATTGTGCGGAGTATCTTTATTATATCCGTTATAATATTTTTCTGCTACAATGTATCCGTTCCGGATAACCATAATGCAATCTACAAATCCCCTGTTTTCTCCCTGATCAAAAGCTTGTGCAAGCAGTTGGGAATCCATACCTTGCTCTTCAGGCGTTGAGGTTGCCCAGTTGTAAGAAGTAAATTCCGGACTAATCGGATCTTCACTGCACGAAGAAAAAATTATTAGTACTGATACTAAGAAATAGCTTAATATTTTTGCGGGTGTTTTCATTACTTTTAACTCTCTGTGTTTATTAGAGAATCATAACAAACAGAACTAAATGACTAACCTTACAAAAAAATACACAAACCGGAGAGTTTTTCAAACCAAATAATTAGTGTTTCTGTGCAGGCAAGTTTTCACGCCTTGCATCATCCTTCCTACCTATTATGTCCTTCGATTCCATTTTGCAAAATAAAACTGCTAATATGGACTAAAAAGAGCTAAATAATAGATAAAATTAGTTAATTGCCTATAATTTGTTTAATTTTGTTCCCTTCGGTGATAGACCGGAATTTTATTTATTATTTATTAGAGGTTCTTTGTGAGCACTAAGTTATTCGTGGGTTCTCTCCCCTGGTCGGTAAGCGACGAAGAGTTAAAGGAAACATTTGAAAAACATGGTACTGTAGTTTCTGCTAAGGTTATTACAGACCGAGATACCAGGAGATCCAGAGGTTTTGGATTTGTTGAGATGGAGAGTTCTTCAGATGCAAGTAATGCTATATCAGCATTAAATGATTCAGAATTAAATGGAAGAAATATCGTAGTTAATGAAGCTAAAGCACGCACTTAAGTAGATATTCTGTTCTAAGTTCTGTAAGGCGACCTTGTGTCGCCTTTTTTATTTTTCAGCCAGTGGCTCTACCAGCCCGACAGGGCTTGGTCTGGCGGATGAGCCTCCGGCTCAAAATCTGCCCGCTTCTGACTGGCTTCATAATCTAACAGATTAGAGACCCTGAAATAAACCTGTCTGCCGATAGGCAGGTTCAGGGCAACGAAAACAAAAAAATCATTAGGTCCACTCTGATTTAGCAGCGTCATCCTGAACTCGTTTCAGGATCTCACTCTTCAACATAAAATTGTCATTCTGATTCCAACTTGCCGGGAGAAGAATCTCACTCCTTACATTTTCCGTCCTCCATTTTCCATCTTACTTCTTCCGTCTTTCGTTTCTCGTTTCTCGTTTCTCGTTTCTCGTCTCCCTTTTCTTCCCACCCTCCAACACCCTAAAAATAGTCATTGGCTAAATGGTTTTAGGTGGTTAATTTTATATTATAAACTTTAAGGAAAACTATCGCAATGAAAACAATCGGACTTATTGGCGGTACCGGCTGGGTTTCAACTCTTGAGTACTACCGACTGATAAACGAAGAAACAAATAAACGCCTCGGCGGACTTAATGCCGCACGCTGTATTCTCTATTCTTTTAACTATGCCGATATAAACGA
>JALHTS010000244.1 GCA_022865965.1 Ignavibacteriaceae bacterium | reverse complement strand
TTTTTTCATGATACTTCTCATAAATATTATTAGCAGTGTAATTTTTCTTGTTCAAAACTAATCAAAGCAAGGTAAAGATATTTAAAAACGTAAAAGGATTGTTTCATGAGTTTCAATATTCCTGTCATTCCCGCGTAGGCGGGAATCTAAAACCTATAAACAAAATAGATTCCCACTCCTGCCTACCGCAGGCAGGTTCGTGGGAATGACAAACGGGTAAAATTTGTTTTTAAGACACCCCTTTTCAAAACGATCCCCTTTTCAACAATTTTTTATATTTGAATGAATTTGTTGGCTGTTAAAGATGAACTATTTCTTATTAAATTTTAATTGAACAAGCAAAGCCCCAATTACAGCAATGAACATTCCAATACCCTCTTTAATTGTTATTGATTCTCCAAGAAAAACCCAGGCAAGGATTGCTATTTGAATTAACATGGTCCCATTAATTATACTGGATTCCATTGCGGTCAAAGTTCGTAAGGTATAATTCCAGATCGTAAACGCAAGCGCGGTATTGATAACAGCAAGCCAGAAAAGATAAAATATGTTTTCCAGACTGATTGAAGGAAAGCCCTGTATGGATATTCCGGTAGCTAAAAGTATAATCGAACCGATACCCATACTAATCACCGTAACAATAAGCGGATTTACATTTCCTTTACGATTTACATTTCTTCCAAGAACTGCTGATGCAGAATTAGCAATAACACCAACCGTCATTACGATTAATCCCAATGAATGATCTTCGCTTAACGAAACAGGGAAAAAGTAGGTGAGAATTCCGACGATAAATAGAACAACTCCAATCCATTGAAGCGATGTTGGAATTTCTTTAATCAAAAATATTGCCATTACTGCAACGATGAGCGGAGTAAAGTTCAGCCACAGACTTACTGTTACGGCTGGAAGAAGTGATAGCCCGATAAATTGTGTGCCCTGGGTAAAAGCATAAAATAAAATTCCAAGCAAAACAAGTTTTACCCAATCTCTTTTTTCAAGAGATTTAATCAGCATTTTGTTTTTCGGGGTAAATGCAAATGGAAGAAGACACAAAAAGGCAGTCGAATATCTTAGTCCTGCAAATGTTAAAGGAGGAATTTCTTTTAATCCAAGTTTTATTATCACAAATGAGGTCGACCACAAAAAGGTCACCAGCAGGGCAAGCAGAATTGCGGAAAGATGTGATGAAAATATTTTTTTCATTAGAAACAAATATAAAAATTGTATCTGTTAATTCAGCGTTATATATTTGTTAAACAAAACGAACATAAGATTTGAACAAGAGAAAAGTATTTCGTGTTTTCCTTTTAATAATAAGAAACTATTTATAATAGCCACTTAATGAGTGGCTATTTTTTTATGTGAACATTGTATCCGTGTGCAATTTATCAATTGATTTTGAAATGAAACAAAAACAAAAAATAAAAGCAAAACTAATACTCGAAGACGGAAGTGAGTTTACCGGATACAGTTTTGGTTTTGCAGGAAACGCAAACGGTGAGGTCGTTTTCAATACCGGAATGGTTGGCTATCCAGAAACAATGACCGATCCGTCCTATCGTGGACAAATATTAGTATGTACTTATCCACTTATCGGTAATTATGGAATTCCATCATATAAAAAAGAAGATGGAATGCTAAAAAATTTTGAATCAGATAACATCCACATTCGTGCGTTGATTGTGTCGGATTATTCTTTCGAATATTCTCACTGGAGTGCTGAAAAATCTTTGTCTGATTGGATGATTGAAGAAAAAATCCCCGGTATCTATGGAATTGATACAAGAATGTTAACTCGTAAACTTCGTGACAAGGGAACAATGCTTGGAAAGGTTGTGGTTGATGATAAGTCTAATATAAACCTGCTTACCAGACAGACAGGTTTTGAAGATCCAAATATGAAAAATCTTGTTGGAGAAGTTAGCGTTAAAAAACCTGTTGAATACAAAGCAGGGCCGCAAAAAATAATTTTAGTTGATTGCGGAACAAAGAATAATATCATCCGTGCCTTTCTTGGAAGAAATATTACTGTGATTCGCGTACCATACAATTATGATTTCACAAATATTGATGCGAACGGAATTGTAATATCAAATGGTCCCGGCGATCCGAAGATGAACAAAGTAACAATAGAACATGTAAAAAATGCTATTGAGCAAAACAAACCAATTTTGGGAATTTGTCTCGGTTCTCAGATTCTGGCACTTGCTGCCGGAGCTGATACCTACAAACTAAAATACGGTCATCGCGGACATAATCAGCCATGTAATGAGCTTGGAACAAAACGATGTTACATTACATCACAAAATCATGGTTATGCCGTTGATTCATCTACACTGGCTGAAGACTGGCGTGAATGGTTTGTCAATGATAACGACGGAACAAATGAAGGAATTGTGCATATATCAAAACCGTTTTTTGCATCGCAGTTTCATCCGGAAGCATCTCCTGGGCCCGACGATAGTGAGTTTATCTTCGATATGTTCGTGAGAGCACTAAAATAAACTCAGTGATTCTCTGTGTAAATCTCTGTGGTTCTCCGATAAATAATTCTTGCACAGAGAAGCACAAAGAAGACACGGAGTTACACAAAGAAAAAAATTATGGTTAAAAAAGGGAAACCAAAAAAAGTTTTAATACTCGGCAGCGGTGCTTTGCAAATCGGGCAAGCAGGTGAGTTTGATTATTCCGGGTCACAGGCTATCAAAGCACTTAAAGAAGACGGCATAACAACCGTGCTTGTTAATCCAAACATCGCAACAATTCAAACATCCGAAAATTTTGCAGATAAAGTTTATTTCGTTCCCATACAATCTATGTTTGTTGAAAAAGTTATTGAAAAAGAGCAACCCGACAGCATTCTTCTTCAATTCGGCGGACAAACCGCTCTCAATGTCGGTGTTGATCTTTATGACAGCGGGATTCTTGCAAAACATAA
This sequence comes from Ignavibacteriaceae bacterium, assembly GCA_022865965.1. Classification (GTDB taxonomy): domain Bacteria; phylum Bacteroidota; class Ignavibacteria; order Ignavibacteriales; family Ignavibacteriaceae; genus JAGXRK01. The sequence continues at coordinate 1,908 of JALHTS010000244.1, read as the reverse complement.
TATAGGAATTCTTGGTACGCCTGTTGAAACAATAAAAGACACGGAAGACAGATTGCTGTTTTTGCAGAGAGTTGAGGAAGTCGGCTTAAAAGTTGCAAAAAGTAAAACAGCTACTAATGTTAATGAAGCTGTTGAGGCAGCAGAAGAAATTTGTTTTCCGGTAATGGTAAGAATTGCTTATGCACTTGGCGGACTCGGTTCTGGCATCGTAAACAATAAGGAAGAGTTGGTTGAAAAAGCCCGAAGAGCATTTTCATTTACTAGCCAGATTTTGATTGAAGAATCTCTTTACGGCTGGAAAGAGGTTGAATACGAAATTGTTCGCGATAAATACAACAATTGCATTGCCGTCTGCGGAATGGAAAATGTTGATCCGATGGGAATTCATACCGGCGATAGCATTGTTATTGCACCGGTTCAAACGCTTTCCGCAAAAGAAAATTTCAAACTTCGTTCAATCGGAATAAAGCTGATTCGTCATCTTGGAATTATCGGTGAATGTAACATTCAATATGCTCTCGATCCCGATTCTGAAGACTACAGAATAATTGAAGTTAATGCACGCCTCAGCCGCAGCTCTGCTCTTGCGTCAAAAGCAACCGGATACCCGCTTGCATTTATCGCAACCAAACTTGCGCTTGGTTACGCACTTAATGAGGTGGTTAATGCCATTACACGAGAGACATCTGCTAACTTTGAGCCCGCTCTTGATTATGTCGCATTAAAATTTCCCCGCTGGGATTTACAGAAATTTCAGCAAGTTAGCACTCAGCTTGGTTCCGAAATGAAATCTGTCGGCGAAGTCATGTCGCTTGGAAGAAGCTTTCAGGAAGTTCTTCAGAAAGCGATTAGAATGCTTGACGTTGGAATGATCGGGTTCACAGGAAACGATTTACATTTTGAAAATCTTGAAAAGGGACTTTCCGAACCAACTGATAAAAGAATTTTTTTCATTGCTGCGGCGCTTCAACTAGGATATACCGTTGATCGGATTCATGAGCTTACAAAAATCACAAAATGGTTTTTGTATAAGATGAAGAATATTGTTGATGTTGAAAAATATGTCAAGGGAATGAAGCTTGATGAAATTGATACGGAATTGATGAGGCAATTAAAGCAATCCGGATTTTCGGATTTTCAAATTGCTCAACTTGTTAGAAGTGAAGAATTGAAAGTTAGAGAATATAGGAAATCACAGAATGTTATTCCCGCTGTAAAGCAAATTGACACAATGGCGGCAGAATTCCCTGCACAAACGAATTATCTGTATCTCACTTATCACGGAGTTGAAGATGATATTCAACCAGGAGAAAATGATCAGATCATTGTCCTCGGAAGCGGTTCTTATCGTATAGGATCATCGGTTGAATTTGACTGGTGCTGTGTAAGTGCAGTTAATCAGCTTAACAAAAGCGGTTACAAATCAATAATGATAAACTGTAATCCTGAAACCGTGAGCACCGACTATGATATTTGTGATAAACTTTACTTTGAACAACTTACGCTGGAAAGAGTTCTTGATATTTGCGACAAGGAAAAGCCGGTTGGAGTTATAGTTTCAATGGGCGGACAGGTCCCGAATAATCTTGCAATGAAACTTCACAAAGCAGGAATAAAAATTATTGGAACTTCACCCGAACAGATTGATAATGCAGAAAGCCGCCATAAGTTTTCCCAAATACTTGATTCAATCGGGGTTGATCAACCCGAATGGCGTGAGGTTACAACGCTTGATGATGCAAAAATATTTGCGAACAATGTTGCTTACCCTGTTTTAATCCGTCCCAGCTATGTTCTCAGCGGTGCGGCAATGAGTATTGTGTTAAGTGAAGATGAGCTTGAGCTTTACTTAAAGAAAGCAACTGATCTGAACACAGAACATCCTGTTGTGCTTAGCAAGTTCATAAC
>JALHTS010000243.1 GCA_022865965.1 Ignavibacteriaceae bacterium | reverse complement strand
TCCTTGGGTGCTTCATCACCGCCTATGTGAATATAGGGACCGGGAAATAAATCAATCACTTCTGATAGAACATCTTCAAGAAACTTGAAAGTATCATCATTTCCAGCACAGTAAATGTCTTTATAAACTCCCCATAAAGTTCCGACATTAAACGGTCCGCCCGTGCAGGAATATTGCGGATAAGTTGCAATGGCAGCAGTTGAATGTCCCGGTAATTCTATTTCGGGAATAACAGTTATAAATCTGCTTGCGGCATATTCTACAACTTCTTTTATATCTTCCTGAGTATAAAATCCACCGTACTCTGTTCCGTCATCATATTTTCTGAATGCTCCAATTCGTGTAAGCTCAGGATATTTTTTTATTTCAATTCTCCAGCCCTGGTCTTCTGTTAAATGCCAGTGGAGAACATTCATTTTGTGATATGCTAAAAGATCAATATATCTTTTAACAAAATCTTTTTCCATAAAATGACGGCAGCAATCCAGATTTAATCCCCGATGAACAAATCGTGGATAGTCCTTTATATCAACAGCAGGAATCAGCAATTCATTTTGGCTTTTAACATTCTTCACAACAGGCAGTAGTTGTCTTAAAGATTGAATACCATAAAATATTCCGTTTGGTTCGGTTGCCGTTATTGTGATTTTTTCTTTAGTAATGTTCAGATGATATGCTTCTTTGCTATTACTGTGGTCAAGTTTTGTAAGTCGAAGAACAATTACATTTATTTCTGCCTTATCTGACGAAGCTTTCCTGATATTTGGTTTTATTCCAAATAAAGATTCTACTTCATTAGAAAAATATTCAGCAATCATTTTGGTATCTTCATCACACAAAATTTTGGTTGATGAATTGATTGTGAAATATCCATCAAGAATCTTTATTCCCTGTGGTCTGGGAATGATATTGATGTTATTCGTTTGTGCGGAAAGGTTTATAATAGTAGAAATGATAGTTAAGATTGTAAAGGAGATTTTCATTGTAATTACATCCAGATTGTGTGGAAAAATAAACAGCCAAAGTTAGTAATTCAAGATAAGAGAAAGAAGATCGTCAGAGCATTTCCATGGAATAGCATCGTTCACAATCTATTAGAAGTTTTTCCCTGCTCAAAACATTGCTTATTTTTCACATCAACATTTACAAAATTATTGGTTACTCACATATGCACGATTTCATCTTCAAGACCTTCGAAGAAATGACCGAAGAAGATTATAAAACTGTCGGATTCAAATCAGGAATAGAAATTCATCAACAGCTTTACACAGAGAAAAAACTTTTCTGCCGTTGTCCCGCAGGAAAATACACAAGAGAATTTGATGCAGAAATTTTACGCCATATGCGTCCCACACTTTCAGAAATGGGAGTGTATGATGGCACAGCTTTAATGGAATTCAAAACAAAGAAAAATATTATTTATCACATCAAACGTGAAACTGTTTGCACATACGAAATGGATGACACTCCACCGTTTTTAATAAATGAAGATGCACTTGATATTGCAATCGGAATTGGAATGTTATATAACTGTAACATAGTTGATGAATTACACATTGCACGCAAGCAGTATTTAGATGGAAGCATTCCAACCGGCTTCCAGCGCACAGCAATTTATGCGCTTGATGGTTGGATTCCTTACAAGGACAGAAAAATAAAAATTGTTCAAATGTCAATTGAAGAAGATTCCTGCAGAGAGGTTTCCGACATCGGGCATGAGAGAGTTTATTTAACGGACAGACTTGGAATGCCGTTAATAGAAACCGTAACAGAACCTGCAATGAAAACTCCCCAAGAAGTTGCAGAAGTTGCCTGGTTGTGCAGTAAGCTTGTAAGAAGTACGCACAAAGTCAGGCGGGGAATGGGTGCTGCTCGTGAAGATGTTAATGTAAGCGTTGAAGGCGGAACTCGTGTTGAAATAAAGGGTGTTCCTCAAATTACATTGATTCCACTCCTTACATACAACGAAGCAATGAGACAATGGAATCTTTTAAGATTGCGCGAAGAACTGAAAAGTAGAAATATCACTCCGGAAACTTTTAAAGCCGAACAATTCGAGATAACAAATCTATTAAAGAAAGTTCTCTATGCCCCTCTTAAAAATGCTGCTGATTCAGGAATGAAACTCCGCGTCGTAGTGCTTAAAGGTTATAAAGATCTACTTCACTGGCAGACACAAACCGACACTTACTTCTCTAAAGAAATTTCTGATCGCATCAGAGTAATTGCATGCTTAACAAATATTCCAAATCTCATT
>JALHTS010000030.1 GCA_022865965.1 Ignavibacteriaceae bacterium | reverse complement strand
GCCTTCCTGAAATGTTATCAGATAATATTTACCAAGAACAAAACTTACCTGCTCATTTTTTATTTGCCTGGATTCTTCATCATAGAAGAACATTCGTAATACAATAAAAAGATGATTTTCATAATCCTCAAGCTTCGGGCGCTGCGTTGTGTGGAGTATATCTTCAAGCACAAGCGAATGGACATCAAAATGTTTGCCGATCTTTTCAATTAATTCAACGTTGTGGATTCCATCAATATTAATCCACGAAATAGTTTTTGTTTCTTTAAGTTTAAAAACATCTTCAATCTTTTTTACGTCTGATTCTTCAATTTTCTCAGCATTATAATCAATAACCGAAATTTTTATTGGCTGCTCGGGTTTTTCACCGGTGTAAACGAGCGTTCCCGGGGCCAAGCCTATCTTCTTTGGTTTCGGTTTTATTATTCGCTTTATTTTTCCGACTTGTCTTTTTGCCTGTCTTGTCAATTGCTTTCCTTGTTTAATCATATTAAACCTCTTTTAATATCATATTTTTTAATGCCTTAATCCATATTGGATTATCGTTCAGGCTTTCAACCAGCTGAACTTTCTCACCGCCGTGTTTTACAAATAAATCCTGATATTCTTTCCCGATTTCGATTGTTGTTTCCAGACAATCTGCAACGAAGGCTGGGCTAAATACCAAAAGCCTTTTTGCACCTTCTTTAGCTTTTTCAATTACAACTTTATCTGAAAATGGTTCAAGCCAGTCTTTATCCAACCTCGATTGAAAGCAAACTGTATATTTTTCATTAGAAATGTTTAATCTTTCTGCTATCAATCTTGATGTAGCATAGCAAACTGCTTTGTAACAGTATTTATTGTCTTGGTTGATTTCATTTTCACAGTCATGATCCTCGCAAGGTTTTCCATCCTCATAAACCTTATCCACCTGCCTAACGGGTAAGCCGTGAAAGCTGAATAATACGTGATCATAATCATCAATATCATATTTGCTTCCCTGCTCAGCAACGGAATTGATATAACCCGCATCATTATAAAACTGACTTATTATTCTCAACTCGGGAATAACCCACCACTTGCTTATTATTTTCATTGCTTTATCAATTGCAGAACCTGTGCTTGCAGAAGCATATTGTGGGAACAAAGGGAATATGATAATCTTCTGATAATTTTTCTTTTTCATTTTTGCAAGAACGTCATCAAGCGAGGGATTTCGGTATCTCATTGCAAGTTCAACTTCAAATTCCTTTCCCAATTCCTTCTGAAGTTTTTCTTTTACTGATTCGCCATAAATAATAATTGGCGATCCCTGCCTACCGGAAGGCAGGCCTTTCTCCGTCCACAACTCTTTATAAGCCTTGGCAGACTTTGGTGCACGGAATGGAACGATGATTAAATTAACAAGAAAATATCTTCCAACCGGATTAATATCAATAACACGGCGATCGTTAAGAAATTCAAACAAATACCTTCTTACATCTTTAACAGATGGACTGTCGGGTGTGCCGAGGTTGATTAATAAAACTCCGGTTTTTGAACTCATACCTTTTAGCAAATAATTATTGAATAGGAATTAGACTGTTACAAATTTATAAATCTTTATGGTAAGTATTTGATTTTGTTAGCAGTAAAAATCCAAAAATCCCGCAGAATCAGAATCAAGAGTTGTGGAATATCTGCCAGCAATCCCGATGTCTCCACCAATCTTTGTTTCGCCGATTGATATGGTGTTGTAGTCTTGAGTTTAGGTTAGAGAATTTGGTTATGGGACAAATAACGGTCCGCGTATATGGTTTGTTGCCGAGTTATTTTTACCTTGCTTGTCATAGCGTACAATTTACGAATATATTTTTACTTGTCAACCTGCCACAGCAACGGCAATGAGCTATATACGCTGTTAAGTGCCGTTTTTGTTAAATTCAATTATCTTATTCAAAATTGGAGGAAGTCCCAATGCACCACGAGCCCCACCTATTAAACTTTTTATGGGTTCAATTGTCTTTTCATTCAAACATTTCTTAACTAGAAAAAATGTTGAAACCATTTTCTCCAATAGGACTTTTGTTTCAACCGATAATTTGCTAACATAATCTGGTAAAGAGTCAATAGTTATTATATCTAATGTCGAATGAAGATGCCATGCTTCTGAACCCCTCCAATGAAGTCGGATTTGATTTCTTTCTTTTATCTCTATTTTCTCTTTTTTATCATTATAAAATGTTTCATATAGTTTCCCATCAATTACAACAATTGGGATTATTAAAACAGCATTTGAAAAGACATCTTCTGTGCTTTTCACAAAACTTTCATAAAACTTTTTCTCAGAATAGCTTGCGGATATTATTGATTGTAAGGTTGAAAATACAAGGTCATTTTGAGAACCGAAGGCTTGCCGTCCATTAAAACCAGGTCTTTGGGGTGTTTGAAAAATTGACAATTTTTGTACGTCCTTGTCATTTGCTAGAAGCCACAAGATTGAAACTGCAACATTTGAAGTAATACATTGAGCGATGCATGCCGAAGGTGCAATTCGAGATTTTTCATCTGTAAATATCACCCAAGGTTTATTTCCAGTCCATTTGCATTCAACTAAATAACTAATTCTTAAAAAAGAATTTTCAACACGAGTAGTGTGTTGAGCAATAACATCTATTTCTCTTGGGTTATTTGTTTTAAAGTCATTGACATAATTTCCTTGGGAAGTATTAAACTTAAACTTTCGAAAAATATTAGCAACTCTAAATTCAAGAGGGTATCCTTCTTTAGATAACCAGTCTAGAATTTTGTTTTGTATGTTTTCATTTTCCGACATGTATATTGTCTTTGTTTAAATGGCACTTAACTCATTGTTTACTGCAATATAAATTATTTAAAGGCTTTTCTTGTTTTTTGCTGCGTGCAGTCCAACAAAAAATAAGATTATGCGCATGGAAAATAATAAATTTAATCTCTTGCGGGAAGTCCTAACCGTAAGAAATTATGCAACTAAAACCATATTTACTTAAAATTTATCGCGATTTTTTTGATTTACAGTCTAGTGTCCGCTGAGTGGTGTCCTGAAGATGCCAACTGCAAGTTCTGCCCAAATGAGGAGGAGCATTGCCAGAAGAGCCACACAGATGGCTATGCGGAGCCTGAATTTTTTTACCTTCCTCATTACAAGCTCACATATCACACCTGTGCCTAGCAGCAGGACACCAGCGACAACAAAATCGAACAGAGTCCAATTCACTTCATCTGTGAACTGCATCGCTATTAATGGAATGAGCAATAGGAGTGCTACTGTGAGCACGATGATGATAAGTCTTTTATTCTGCATAATTATAAATGTTTTTATAGGTCTTACATTGCTGGCAACG
>JALHTS010000242.1 GCA_022865965.1 Ignavibacteriaceae bacterium | reverse complement strand
TATTTCCATTCTAATCCCGGGGCATCTGTTTCTTTTAAGATCGAAGTAAACTTATCCATACTTTCCACATAAGTCGGTTCATCGCCGAGAGTTAAATATAGTGTTTTTTTATCAACAGACTTTTTTGTAAGCAGCTCGTTAGCTTTCTTAATCACAATACCTTCATCATATTGCAGATAAGGACTGGCAGCGATATATGCATTAAAAAGTGTGGGGCGAGTGACAAATGTATAAACGGAAAACATTCCAGTAAGTGAATGGCCGAATAAAATACGGTATTGCTGTGTATGGTATTTTGTATCAACAACTGGAATGAGCTCATTCTGCATAAAGTTTAGAAAATTGTCGGCTCCTCCGGCATTTACTCTGCCCTCTTCCACCGTTGGAGTAAAATCGCGCATGCGTGCAATGTTGGGAATTGCCACAACAATGGTTTGGGGCATTAATCCATTTGTTGAAAGAAACTGCACAATACCGCTGCCGTGATGGAAATGCTCGTCGCCATCCAATAAATAAAGTACAGGGTATTCGTTTTCCGACTCAAAATATCCTTCTGGAAGATAAACAAATACATTGCGGTCTTCACCCAAAGCGTTTGAAGTGATTTTTAGGGTATGTCCTAAAGTGATTCTTTCTACAGCTTCCTGTGCATTCACTATATTGGCGGTCAAAAAGAACAAAATGGTTACGATAATTATTCTACTCCGCTTCATTATTCGATCCTTTCTTGCTGGTAGGCTTAAACACAAATATTTTTGTTGATAATTATATCCATTAATGCAAGAATGTACAAATAGTTAATTGATGAGAGGTATATATAAGTGTCGAGCGGCGGATTTATTCACATCTTTTATACAGAATCAATCACAAACAAAGTTTTTGTGAAAGGAGGCTACCCCCTTTTTTCTCTATCCAATTTATAAAGCTCTAAATATTTCTCTGCGGATTTTTTCCAGCTACAATCCAATTTCATTCCGTTGAGTTGTATTTTCTGCCAAACATCTTTTTGCTTGAAAGTATTTCAACGTTTTGAAAAAAAGATAGTTTTAATGGTGTTTATTCTTTGTTGTGAGCAGACACATAGACATCTATCGATAGTTTTTCATCATAATTGTAACACATCAAGTTAAAGAATTAAAACGATAACCTATTCCCTTAACACTGATAATATGTTTAGGTTTTGAAGGATTTTGTTCCAGTTTTTTTCGGAGATCAAGCACAAAATTATCTACTGTCCGGGTAGTGGGCATGGCTTCGAAGCCCCATACTTCATTCAACAAATCATGACGATGAACAACTTCACCTTCGTGTTTGATAAAATATTCCATTATAGCAAATTCCTTACTTGATAACTTTATTTCCTTATTGTTTCGGTAAGCCTGATATTTTTTGAAATCTAATTTTACTATTCCGAATGAATACTCTTCTGGAACACTATATACTTGGGCAATCCTTCTGAAAATAGCTCGGACACGAGCCAGAAGCTCCGGGATACTGAATGGTTT
>JALHTS010000241.1 GCA_022865965.1 Ignavibacteriaceae bacterium | reverse complement strand
CTGATAAAGCAGATAGAAAAGCGGTCCGAGTTTTTCACGATACTTAAATTCTGTATGCTTATCAGGTTCTTTTGAAATTGTCATTCTTCCAAGTGCAAGATCATCAAGAATTTTTTGTGCGGTTTTAGGACCAACACCTTCGTGCATAAGCAGAATACGGTACCAGCTTACTACATCTTTCGGATTGACAGCGATGCGTAGAAATGCCATAACATCTTTTATATGTGCCGTTTCAACAAACTTCATTCCGCCAAATTTCTGAAATGGAATGTTTGCATGAGCAAGTTCAATTTCCAGATCGAATGAAAAGAAAGAGGAGCGGAACAGTACAGCAATATCTTTTAAAGGTACTCCTTCTTCTCTCAAATCAAGAATTTTTTCAACAATAAATTTTGACTGAAGGTTATCATTAGCTGCTGCAATAATATTCGGAAGTTCTCCGGTTCCTCTACGTGTAAAAAGATTTTTCTTGTACTTTTCGATAGCAGCATCATTAATTCTGTTTGCAAAATCGAGAACAGACTGCACACTTCGGTAATTTTCTTCAAGCTTAATTATCTGAACATTCGGAAAGAGTTTCGGGAATTCTATTATATTTTTAAAATCAGCACCGCGGAAAGAATAAATTGCCTGTGAATCATCGCCAACTACCATAATATTATTATTATGCTGAACCAATCCCTTTACAACATCCGCCTGCAGTTTGTTTGTATCCTGATATTCATCAACCATAACATAATTAATACCTCCGCGGAAAGAATTTGCAGATTTTTCTCCTTCAAATAAAAACTGTCTGAATCTTACAAGCAGATCATCATAATCAAGAAGATTATTTCGATTTTTATATTCAGTAAATATTTTTTGGATTTCAAGAATTTTATCAAGCAGGGGAATGAAGTGCGGATAATCTTTTTCAATTAGCTCTTCAACTTTTTGCCCGGTGTTAACACTTAAGCTGTAAACTTTATAAAGAGTTTTCTTGTTGGGAAATCGTTTTTCTTTTGTAATAAATGCATCGTTTGATCTGATCAGATTTACTACATCTTCGCTATCACTCTGATCAAGAATGGTGAATGAAGGGTCAAGTCCGATTACCTTTGCATATTTTCTGAGTGTGATGTTTGCGAATGAATGAAAAGTTCCTCCTCGTATTTTTGAACACCTGTCATCAAGCAATTCAGAGGCACGTCTCATCATTTCATTTGCGGCTTTGCGTGTAAAGGTAAGAAGAACAATTGAATCCGGTTTGTTACCCATTTCAATTAATCTTGCAACGCGGTAAACGAGTGTTTGTGTTTTTCCTGTTCCCGCACCGGCAATTATAAGATGAGCGCCATCGGTTGCTGCTGCGGCTTCAAATTGCGATGTGTTTAATTCTTCACGGTAATTAATTGAAAAACGGGACTCATCAATTTTTTCTGTGAGTCCCGCATGTTTGAATCTTTTCAGAACATATTTTTTCTGATTCATCTGTGTTTCAGAGCTTTAGGCTTTCCAAGTATTTCTGAAATTATAATATACTTTTTCAGCGAAGCAGGCCGCATAATTTTTTCCTTAATATTTCTCTGAAAT
>JALHTS010000240.1 GCA_022865965.1 Ignavibacteriaceae bacterium | reverse complement strand
AAATTTTTATCACCGCCATCAGAGGATTAGATTATCTTTAAAAACCTTGTATTCTCCTAGCTTTAGATTATCTAATTTCCACTCTCCAATTGAATATCGTATCAAGCGTAAAGTTGGATGGCCAGCTGCGGCAGTCATTCTTCTTACCTGTCTGTTTTTTCCTTCGGTTATGATAAGTTCAATCCAGCTTGTTGGAATATTATTCCTTTCCCTTATTGGTGGAATCCTTTTCCAGATTTTTGGTTCTTCAATTAGTTTTACTTTAGCTGGTTTGGTCATTCCGTCTTTTAGTAAAACTCCTTTTCGTAATTTATCTAATGCTGTCTCATCAGGAATTCCTTCTACCTGAACCCAATATCTTTTAGGTAATTTATTTTTCGGGTCAGAAATTAAGGTCTGAAGCTTTCCTTCATCAGTGAGTATAATTAACCCTTCGCTGTCGTAGTCAAGTCTGCCTGCAGCATAAACATTTTTGATGGGAATAAAATCAGCTAAAGTTTTTCTGCCTTCTTTATCCGTGAACTGGCATAGAACGTTGAATGGTTTGTTGAATAAGATTAGCATACTAGTAACTTCGGTGGATAAGAAGAATAGAAAGCGGATAACGCAGATTTAGCGGATTCACACTGATCAGAACAAAAAACATTTTTATAGTTATTCATACGCTATAATATCCTGTGAATTGCACGTAGTGACTAAAACTAAGAAAGAATATATTTTATTAAAGACTTCAAATCATATTTGAAATAGTTTTAGAGAACAGATATAGATTTTATTTTGATGAAAGATTCAGAGTGATACCATCACCAATATTATAATTTGTTTCCGGAATTGAAACAGGAAGTTTTCCGTTAAATCCAATTTCACCCAATAATGCTTTCAAAGCTGCTTGCTGAGAAAATTCAGTATTGCTGTAAGTGTTTATGTATGTTTTTGCGTTTGGAAATTTTGATATCAGATATGGATTATCGAAACTGATAAGAATAACTTTTTTCCCCGAATCAACTAAGCTTTGGATAAATTCCTGTTGAACCGAGGAAATATCTACAGGTCCATGGTAAGCCTTAACGCGTATAAAAGATGAAACTATTACCAGATCACTTTTGAGAGCTGTTTTTCTCGCGTAATCATAGTCCCGCTGCTTGCTTTCTCTTGAAAGTGTTAAAGCAGTAATATCATATTTTTTCTTTTTGAGCAGATCACCAAAATATTCTGTTATTAAACCTCCTATGCCATCGGTAATTGCAATGTTAGTTATAGCAGAATATTCATTCAATTTTAATGGGAGAATGCTATCGCCATTTTTTACTAAGGTAACTGATTCATCAGCAATTTTTTGTGCCAACAATTTCTGTTTGTTGAATTCCGGATATCCATTCGAAGAAAGCTGCTCTGAAAGTCCAAGCCAGTATTTAGCGTATGAAATTTTCCTGACGCTTTCATCAATTCTATCTTCATTAATTACTCCTTCCTGAACAGCTTTATAAATTGCGTTAATTACTTCTTTGGGATCTAATGGTGAGAGAATAATATCATTACCGGCAATTACTGCTTTGACTGCTGCTTCTTCCTGTGAATAGTATTTAGTAATAGCCTGCATATCAATTGCATCTGTGATTATTAGCCCTTCGAAACCAAGTTCATCTTTTAGAAGCTCTGTAATGATAGGATATGATAACGAAGCAGGAATTTTTCCGTTCTTATCGAGCGATGGAACTTCAAGATGACCAATCATAATGCACTTCACGTCATTTTCAATTGCCTCGATAAAAGGGTGCATTTCATTATCGAGCATGTATTCTTTCGTACTATTAATTCTGGGTAAATCATCGTGGGAATCAACATAAGTATTGCCGTGTCCTGGAAAATGTTTAACGCATGTTAACATTTTGCCTTCATCAGATCCTTCAATAAACGCATTTACAAATAATGAGACCATCTTTTTATCTTGCGAATATGCACGGATATTTATTATAGGATTAAGAGGATTATCATTAACATCCGCAACAGGAGCGAGATTAAAATTTATTCCTAATTTTCTTCCTTCAATTGCTATTGTTTTTCCAACCTGGTAAGCGAAATCAGTATTATTAGTTGCACCTAATGCCATACTATGCGGAAAACTGACCGCATCATCCATACGCATTCCAAGTCCGTTCTCATAATCACCGGAAACTAAAAGCGGAATTTTTGCAAGACTTTGTAAGTGCCTGATCATTACAGCCTGATCCTGGGAATTGCCCTGAAACATCACCACTCCGCCAACACCATAATCTCTGACCAGCTCAATTATTTCTTTGTACTCCTTTGATGAAGGATTTAGTGCTCCTCGGTAAACTGCTGGCATAATCATCTGAGCACATTTTTCGTAAAGAGTCAGATCATCCATAGAAAATTCAATATTTTTCTTGGCTTCCTCACTTAATGAGAATAAATTTTTTGAGTTTCTGGTATTTATATTCTTATTCACTTTATTATCACTCTCTTCTGCAAGAACAATATCTTGCGTAATTATTGAAGCATCTGATACAATAGATACCGCAAGCATGAAAATCATTAAAAATAATATTTTTAAGAGTTGATGTTTTCTAAGCATATTATTCTGTAATAGATTTTATAACCGCATTATGAAGAAGTGGTCTGAATGAAATAATTTTTGTATTCTCTCTTGAAGGATAAACTCTGTTTGTTAAAAAAACAACGAATAAATTTCTTTCCGGATCAGCCCAGATTGATGTTCCTGTAAATCCTGTATGACCGAAAGAATTT
>JALHTS010000239.1 GCA_022865965.1 Ignavibacteriaceae bacterium | reverse complement strand
TAACGGATGCTGGGATTACGGTCCGTTAGGTGTTGAACTTCTGAATAATATAAAAACGGAATGGTGGAAATCGATGACTTTCCGCGATGATGTGGAAGGACTTGATGCGGCAATTTTAATGCATCCCAAAGTCTGGGAAGCTTCCGGTCACGTTGAGAATTTTACCGATCCGATGATTGACTGCAAGCAATGTAAAGCCAGATTCCGTCTTGATGTTTTTGGCGATTCAATCAACGAAAAGAAAAAACAAAAAGCTGTTGATGAACTTAAATCTGAAATGAAAGATAATTCTGATCATTTAAATTGGATTGAAAAAATTTATTCAAATCCGGGTGGTGAAGATTCCTTCAATTTGATTTTAGAACATCCTGAACTCGGGAAAAAACTGTTAAGTAAGTTAAACTGTCCTCAATGCGGTAATGCGAACACATTTACAGACGCACGTAAATTTAATCTAATGTTTAAAACATTTGTCGGCCCTGTTGAAGACTCAGGTTCTGTTGTTTATTTACGTCCGGAAACTGCCCAGGGAATATTTGTTAACTTTTTAAATGTTCAGAGTTCTTCAAGACAAAAACTTCCTTTCGGTATTGCACAGCTTGGTAAGGCTTTTCGTAATGAAATCAATACTAAAAACTTTTTATTCAGAACGAGAGAATTTGAACAGATGGAAATGCAGTTCTTTGTTAAGCCTAAAGATGACAAGCAATGGTATGACTATTGGAAGTTGGAAAGAATAGAATGGTTTAAATCACTCGGAATGACAGCAACAAAACTTCGCTATCACGATCATCCTGAGGATAAACTGGCGCATTATGCAAAAGAAGCGACCGATATTGAATATGAATTTCCTTTTGGATGGGGTGAGATAGAAGGAATCCACAACAGAACAGATTTTGATTTATTGCAGCATGAAAAATTCTCCGGTAAATCATTAAAGTATTTTGATGATGAATCCAAAGAAAAATTTATTCCATACATTATTGAAACTTCTGCTGGTGCGAGCAGATCGTTCATGGCATTTTTAATTGATGCATACTATGAAGAAGAAGTTAACGGTGAGATGAGATCGGTGTTAAGATTTCATCCCAGACTTGCACCAATAAAAGCAGCAATATTTCCATTAGTTAATAAAGACGGTATGCCGGAAGTTGCAAAAGAAATTGAAAAAGATTTGCGCCGAAACTTCAAAGTGTTTTATGATGATAAAGGTGCAGTTGGTAGAAGATATCGCAGACAGGATGAAGCAGGAACTCCATTTTGTATAACTGTTGATACTCAAACTCTTGATGATAAAACCGTTACGGTTAGAGATCGTGATTCAATGGTGCAGGAAAGAGTTGCAATTGATCAGTTGAGCAGATATTTCAGCGATAAACTGTTGCAATAATGTTGAATGGTTAATGTTGAATGTTCAATGAAGGCGATTTGTGAGAATCGCCTTTGTATTTTTATCTTGTTTAATTTGAAAATGTTTCAAAGATTTATATTGAATAAATAAATTCTAATTATGAAAAAAATTTCCTTATTCTTAATACTATTTAGTTTTTTAAGCTTCGCTCAAAATAATGATTTTGATTCCCGTGTTAATACCGGCATTAAACAAATCTACAACATCAAATTTGATGATGCAGAAAAAATTTTCAGAAATTTAATTGCTGATTATCCTGATCATCCTTCAGGAAGATTTTTTCTTGCAATGATAGATTGGTGGAAAATTCTACTTGATTTAGATAATGAAGTACACGACGACATTTTCTTCCAGAAGCTTGAAGATGTCATTTATCAATGTGATGAATTATTAAAAGATGATAAAAGCAATGTTGATGCGCTTTTCTTTAAAGGCGGTGCAATTGGTTTCCGCGGGCGATTAAGAGCATCGAGAGAAAGTTGGCTTAAAGCTGCTGATGACGGTCGCGAAGCATTACCCATAGTTGAACACGCAGCCAATCTTGATCCTGATAATCTTGATGTTCAGCTTGGTTTTGGTATTTACAATTATTACGCAGATGTAATCCCATCAGAGTTCCCCTTAATAAAACCTTTAATGATTTTCTTTCCTTCCGGAGATAAACAGAAGGGAATTGAGCAGCTTCGCAACACAGCATTCAATGGAAACTACGCTAAGTATGAAGCACAATATTTTTTAATGACGTTATACTATCGTTATGAAAAAAATATGCTTGCTGCTGATGAATTTGCTCAAATGCTGCTGAATGAGTTTCCCGATAACCCTGTTTTCC
>JALHTS010000238.1 GCA_022865965.1 Ignavibacteriaceae bacterium | reverse complement strand
TTGTTGCAGAAAACAAAAATGTGTTTCTGTCTTCAGGAGTTTTTTCAAGAATAGCTTCCAGCTCTTCCTTAAATCCCATATTCAGCATTTCATCTGCTTCATCAAGAATTACAGCTTTAACTTTACTTAAATCAACCAACTTTCTGTTTATAAGATCGTTAAGTCTTCCCGGAGTTGCAGAAATAATCTGTGCTCCTTTTCTAATTTTTTCAATTTGCCTTTCCATACTTGAACCGCCAAATACAGCCGCTATAATTATATCTTTATCATTTACAGAATAATCTTTAAGATCATCAGCTATCTGAAGGCACAACTCTCTTGTGGGACAAATTATTAAATACTGTACTTTTTTAGATTTTGTATCTGTCTTCTGAATGATCGGCAAGCCGAATGCTGCAGTTTTTCCTGTTCCTGTTTGTGCTAATGCAATTATATCATCAGTTTCATCCTGCAAGAGCAGGGGAATGATCTTTTGCTGGATCGGCATTGGTTTTTCAAAACCTAATTCTTTAACTGCCAATGTTAGACTTTTATTTAATCCTAATTCTTCAAACGAGTTCATAGATTTTCCTAATAAATATTTTTTCTGGTTTTTTTACTGGTGATTTCACTCTTTGAAAGATTTAACAGGCTGGAATAAAAAACAATATATCAGGCAAGTTTAATTTCTTTTTATTTTGATTTATTGATGCGGAACAAATCAGGTCCGCAATATCGAGTAAAATTTTGCTTACAAAGATAAGCAAAAATAAAGTGTACATTATAAGATGAAGTAAAGAAAGTTAGGGTTCATAAAAGTCGGTTTGGTTCAATATTTCTCTATTTAGCAGGACTTTTATACTTAACTGTCCGCCTCAGCCAAATTTATCCGCCTAAGGCGGAGGCTGATAAATTTGGTGCATTAAAGAAGTAATACCGCGATTAATAATAAGTAATTTCACTTTTTGTATAGCATTTTTAAAGCTCTGCTTATGGCAGCTTGATAAATTGAACCATGTGTTTCATTCTCAAAAATTACCGTCTCTATTTCAAGGCTTGGATATTTCCTTGAACGCAGCAATTCTGCCATTTTATTCATATTATTTATATATGATTCACTTTCCAGGCCGCCTGCACACATAAATAGTCTCGCTTGTAGATCGTTATGAGAAGCAGCAAAATTATTTTCTAACTTATACATATAGGGCTCGTCCCAACTGATAGAGGGGCTTCCGGCAAAATATCTTTGAAAAGTTTCAGGATGCTGAAAAAGGGTATATAGCGTAAAAAGACCACTTGCTGAAACGCCTGCTATTGCTCTGTCTGATGAATCAACACGATAATTTGATTCAATAAATGGGATAAGTTCTTCACGTATGAAAGCCAAAAATTTATCAGCACCGCCTGATTCCACAACAATATCATCTCTACTACTTGCCTGCGATAAACGATCCTGCCATGCTTTATCCTTTTCCGGATGGCTGGTTGGTCTGAAGTCACGGCACCGCCAAGTAGCCCAATCTTCTATTCCCTTTATAGTATAGGCGATACCCACAACAATCATTTCAGGTATTTCTTTATTGAGTGTACTTAAAATATGAACGACATTGTCGGTAATACCGAAGCCTATATTCGCGTCCAAATTGAAGAGAACGGGGTAAGTTGTATCTGTGTAAATATATCTGTAAGGAAGAGATATATAGATTTCAAAATCGTCATTTATAATTTCTGAATGAAGTATTCTTTTTTCAGTGTTGAATAAAGTTACTTCAGTATTTTTCTGATCTTTGATGTTTTGCTGCTCAGAATTTTGAACACATGTTATGTCTAAAATGAGAAGAATTGTTATTATCAGGAGATTTTGAAGAGTTTTCCTATTAGAACGAAACATGCTAAATACTCCTATTTAATTGTTAGGGATAAGCGGTATAACGGACAGGCTTAACCGGACAAGCCGCATATAATTTGACAGGATTTAAAGAAACCGCACGCGTGCTTGTTCCAAGTTGAAGCCGTTGTTAGATACCAACTTGCTAGGCGATATCTCAATACATATAATCTTGCCTAATCATTATCTTAATGATTTACATCCAAATTTTGCATCCTTTGACAGTAATGCAATACGTTTCGATAAAATATTTGACCCAATCACCTTCTTCAATTTATCCCCTAAAAATTCGGAGTATTCATTTTCTAAGGATTTCCTCAGCACACCAATAGCCACTTAAAATGGCCCCAGTGAAGCCATGACCGGGTTCGGTCCAGGCTGAAGCAAAATATAGGTTGGGGACTGGTGATTTAATTTTAACCCGTTTCCTGCCTGTCTGGCCTGGTAGTTGGGCATAACCATACGCGGTGCCTTCCGGATTAAGTGTGTACCGCCTAATTGTTGTTGGCGTGCCTACTTCATAATATTCTATTTCATCCTTAATACCGGGTATTAGCTTATCCAACCGGCCAATCAGGATTTGTGCTGCCTCCTCCTTCCGTTCTTTATAACGATCTTTTGACAGCGTATCCCAATCAGAGATATAATCCATCGCGGAAAATGATCCAACAGCTTTACCCTCAGGTGCCAGACCGGAATCGATCTGGCTGTAGTCGACAAAAATAAATACACGTTTTGATAAATCCGTGCGCTGGTATTCCGCTAATTCCCGTTGATTGGAGAGGCCTCCATCAAAAAATATGGTGGAGTAATTGCCGTTGCCCAGTTCTTTGGGCGGTTTCTTGAAACCAAGATAGACTGAAAGTATGGACGGGGCGATTTCAGGATTCCCAACCGCCATGGACAGCTTGGTTTTCGCATGAGTGTCTTTAAGAAGTTCTCCCATCACATTAGGCAACGCCGCATTGGCGATTATATATTTTCCATATGCATTTTGCTGTTCGCTTTCAGTCGCGGATTTTTTGCTATACTTCACGCCGATTGCAGTTCCATTTTCAATGATTATCTCGTTGACCAAATGCCCATAGATGACCTTTCCATCATGATCTTCAATAATTGAGGCCAGGTAATCCGACAGCATTTGCGATCCGCCTTTAATAAAGTAACCGCCGCCGCTGAAAAAACTTCCCTGCGCAATAGAGTAATACAAAAGTGACATGGTGTAGGGATCGTTGTGGTAGTAACCGAGATTGGCTAGCAGCACTAATTTAAGATCCTCGTCTTTGAATAAAGTATCCAAAAACTGGCCAACATTTGCATTCTCGCGAATCATCAAATTTGGAAACAGGAAAGGAAATAAGGGCATTGAAAGCAAATAACGCCATTTTTGGCGGGGCACTTTAAAAACTTCTTTTCGAAAAGCGAGGATTACCTTAAAAAATTTAAGGATCCCTTTTTTTTCTGCCGGAAAACGTTCTGCCAAAATCTTAATGGCTTGTTCATAATTATCCGGAATAGTCATATCAACTCCCGGCTTAATAAAGCGGTAAAATTCAGGGACACGTTTAAACTCCAAATTATCGAAGACGCCGAGTTCTTCAAATATTTTTAACTTTGGATCACCTTTGTCTAACCCATCGATCATGTGCAGGCCAACCTCGATTTTAAGATCTTTATGTTTGAAGGTGGTAGCGCAACCGCCGGGAATATTGTGTTGCTCGATGAGCAGCACTTTTTTTCCTTCTTTAGATAATTTTGCGCCGGCAGTCAAGCCGCCCAATCCGGCGCCAATGATGATTATGTCATAGTTCATATTACTATCCTTTCTTTTACATTCTATTTCAGAATAGAAAAAATAAAATAGTTAATTTTAGAATTAGACTTATTAATTTTTTCCAACTCTTTTAATAATAAGTCTGAACTTTTAGATTTCATATTAAATACTACAATTTACAATTTTAATGATCTTTAGATTATTAACGAAACGTTATTCCGATTAAAACGGGACAAGTCCCAAAAGAGGTTCGGTTGCCTGCCCGCCTTTGGCGTGGCCATAACCTTTTAGATATAACTGGCATCAGATTGTCGTTAAAGTGAGCGTAACAAAAATTCTGACAAAGTCATCACTTTGTGAAAAGAACGTTTTTGCCTGCCTTGTCGGCAGTCAGGCAAATTATTATTTGCTTGGTACTATTATATCCTCTTGCCTGTCCGCCCTTGGCGGGACTTTTTACTTATTAAAGATGTTATACCCGAACTATTTCCATTTACTTAAAATGTTATCAAGTATTTTACTAAACCATTTATGTGATATAATTACTTTTTCAACATCATTTTTATTTAACACTAGAAGACTTTTATCTTTGGGATGAGTGATGTTGTCACGAATTTTTATCGCTTCTTGAAAGGATATCCAATCTTGCGTACCAAAATCGAGAACTAGATTAATATCCATAGTTGTTACAAAAGTATTTAGAACAAATTTGATACGTTCAGCTAAACTTTGTCTTTGTTTTTTTACCTCAATTTGTCCATTAATATTGATTTCTTTTTTTTCTTCCAGTTTTAATAAATCTTCTTTTGTGAGATTATTATTACCACTGGTAATGCATAACTGAGACAAACCCCAAATGACTCCTTCAACATAGCTGAAAAATGTTCTAACATATGATCTTCTCCGATACTGTAAATCAGACTTTCTAAGTATTTCTATTGCCCATTTATCTCCATCTGTGGGTTCTTTTATTTGATAGATATCGGGTTCCTTTTTTATAAGATAATCTTCATATTTCTCAAGCTCATCAAAACTCTTATCAACATCATTTGAGGTTATTTTAAAAACACCAATCATACTTTCTAGTTCATTAAACATATTAAATTTGCCTTAGGGTATAACGGCGTGTTATGTTAAAACGCCAACTCACAAAATCTCAAAATCACCAAATAAAATAGGCGGTCGCTTTGAGTTGCGTGTTAGGCTACATTATTTTAGTTCATATTTAACTTTAACATTTGTATATAAAGTTACGTGTTGAGGAATATCGATTAGTTTCATTTCTTCAACAGTTGAATACATTCCTTGCATTGGTGAAGTCACAACATAATCTTTGTTTTTAGATTCAACTTCTAAAACTTTTCCAAGTTCTCTTCCAAGTTGGTTAGAAATTAATTTAGCTTCTTGTTCTGCTTTTTCTAAAGCTATTCTAAAACCTATTTCTCTAGCCTCTTTAATTTCTGTAGTAGAAAAAGTTCCGTTAAAGGAATAAATACCAATAGATAATAAAGCTAATTGAAAAGGTTCATATTGTTTAAAATCATATAACTTAATTACAATATTTTCATTTGCTTTAAATTGCACAGGCCGATTATTGAATCCGCCTTCCCTACGAAACTTAGATAAAGAATATGAAATGTTAGAATCTGGAATATTAAATTCTTTTAATAATGGTATAAACTTTTCTTCTAATTGTTTTAAGCCATTATATGCATTTTGAGCATTTGTATCTACTTGCTCAATTACTATAGCAAAAGTAATTTCTTTAGCTGGAATTTCTATTCTTGAATCAGCATCAATAATTATAAAAGAATTAGTTATTGTTTGAGAATTTATAGTTGTGAATAAGGATAGAATAAAAAAAAGTATTGTTATTTTCATTTTTATATTCCTTTTATATTTGGTAGCCTAACGGCGTGTTATGTTAAAACGCCAGTGTTAATTAAAAGATTTCCATTCACATAGCACTTGCTATGTATTAATTTTATTATTCCATCAAAACCCAGCTAACGAAAATTTTATCCTCTATTAAAAAACGGGATATCCTGTTATACGCTGTCCTATTTATCCCGCTATGCGGGAGCAGCAATTTCGTTTTCATTATAATAGACCGGGCCGCAAACTTGCTGAACGCTC